>NZ_JAKJJY010000040.1:0-20332 GCF_022320955.1 Clostridium sp. YIM B02555
GAACCTTCCAGCGAAAATTTCACTAGTCCTGTGGAAGATAAATGTATCATATTTCGGTAATTGTTGCATAAATTTCAAGTTACAGAAAAATTCCGTATTGTGGCATAGCCACTCTTTTTATATGTGAATTGTTCCGTATTGTGGCATAGCCACTCTTTTTATATGTGTATTAATTTTGTAATTTCATCTTTTTCTATTATATATTCTAAATGAAGTGCTCTAGTCAATGATACATATAATAGTCTTTCATCTAAAATATTTTCCTTATAATTTTCTATATTAGGATTTAGAATTATTGTACAGTCAAATTCCAGACCTTTTGTTAAATATGAAGGTATCACTATTAATTCTTCTTTTAATTCCTTTTCTTTTCCCTCAACTAATTCAAATTTATATTTGCTCTTCTTTAAATAACTATATATTTTTTTAGCCTCTAAACCATCTTTTGTTATTATAGCTATTGTTCGTTTCCCTTCTTCCTTAACATCATTTATAATCTTCTCAATAGCAATCTTAACTTCCGCGTCTTTAGATACTTTTATTATTTGCGGCTTTTTACCATGTCTTAAAACTGGTTTTGCATCTTTAAGTCCTAAATTTTGGGCATTCAAGGTTTTTTGAGCAAAATCAATTATTTCAACAGTTGATCTATAACTTTGCGTTAATTGTACATAAGTTGCATTTCCCTCAAATACATTCTCCGTTATGTCTTCCCATGTTTTTAAACCTTTGTAATAATAAATACCTTGAGCTAAGTCTCCAACTAATGTCAAAGCATTGCCTTTTGCAAATCTATTGACTAAATAAACTTGAAATGGACTATAATCCTGGGCTTCATCAACTACAATATATTCAAATCTTTCTTTTTCCTCTATTCCTTCAAGTAAAATTCTTAAATAAGCTAGAGCAGCTAAATCATCTTCATCTAATACATTTTTTTCATAATTACTATTAAATTCTTCTTTCATATAATCTGCTAAGACTTTAGGTATTTTACCTCCAGTCGCTTCTTCAAACAATTCATTATTATAGAAATTATAATAAATGTCCTTTGAGTTTATATCTTTCCATTCTTTAAAGTAATTATTAAATTCTTTCTTGCCATTATTCTTTACATCAGATTTTATTTTATCTCTTTCTTCATAAAGCTTAATAAGAACTTTTCTTCTTTCCTCAGAATCTTTATCTCTATTTCTTATTTCACGAATTTTTATTTCCCATTGATTATCTATATCTATTAATAATTCTTCGGTTCTTCCCTTTAGCTTTAAGTTCAAATATTTCTTTATTTCATTTTTTCTTTTATTTATTGGATAATTCTTCAAGTCCTTAAAGTACAGCCTTTTAATTTCCTTTTTATCAAATAATATCTCATTTCCAATTTTGATATCCTCAATACTAATGGTATCTTTCTCAATTAAGGCTAGATATCTATCAAGCATAGTCTTAAATAATAATGTACCCTTAACTTTACTAGAATTTACAATAAGCTTTTTCTTATGTTCATCTTTTTCTTCAATAATTTTCATTATTTTTTCATCTTTATTATATATTTTTTCTTTTAATTTAAGCTTTGATAAAACAAGTTCTTCAAAGGTGCTTTGATTTACTTCATCTGCACCAAGACTAGGTAAAATATCTGAAATGTAGTTTAGAAATAATTTGTTAGGAGCTAAAACTAAGATTTCATCTCCTTTCATATTTTCTTTGTATCTATAAATAAGATATGCTAATCTATGTAATGCTATTGTTGTTTTTCCTGACCCAGCTGAACCTTGTACTATTATAGGAAGATTCTTAGGCCATCTTATTATTTCATTTTGTTCCTTTTGAATTGTAGCAACAACTTCTTTAAGTTTTTTACCTCTATTCTCCTCAAGGTTAATCTTTAAAAACTCATCAACTAAGTTTTGCCCTTCTCCACCATTTATAATTATTTCATTTAATCCTTCATCAAATAATTGTTCTATATCATTATCCTTATATAAAAACTTACGCTTTAATTCTAATGTTCCTTCAATAATTCCCTTTGGAGCTGTATAGTATACCTCTCCACCTGTTCCACTATAATAAAGATCTGCAACTGGTGCTCTCCAATCTACAACGATCTCTTCTCCATCTTTACTATTGCTTATACCTTTCTTTCCAACGTAAATACTTTCTGTAAAGCTTCTATGTTCTCTAAAATCTACTCTTCCAAAATACGGTTCACTTAAGGCTTCTTCATATTTTTCAATATCTTTAGCTAAGCGATTAAAAATAAGTTCATTTGCGACTTTTTCTTCACTAAAAGTTTTTACTTCCTTATTGAGTTTATTAAGTTTCTCTCCAACATCCTGAAATTTTAACTTCTTCTCTTTAATCTCCTCTTGTATAACTTTCTTCTTTTCAATTAATATTTCTCGTTCCTCTGCCAAATTTACATTCATAGCTACACACATTGTATAATGAATATTTAAGCACGTGAAATAATATCTGCTCTGCTAATAATTTAGCTATAAATTTTGAAAATTTCAAAGTTTTCACACACCAAGAAAACAGTAAATTATGCATATCAGCTAATTTCACATGTCCTTGAAAATCATTATAAGCTCCTTTCTTTTTTATATACTACATAAAAGATTTTCAACACCTTATCCTGGCGTTTTATCATTTATATATACTCAACGTAAGTATATAAAATTTTCGTATAATACCGCATTTATTTAGTATATATTTTATCTTCTGTATTTGTAAAGTAATTTTGTCAATTTATTTAAATATATATTCAAACCAAGAATTAGATTTATTCAACAATTACCGAAATATGATACAGTTATCTTCCGCAGGACTAGTGAAATTTTCGCTGGAAGGTTCTAAATGTGGGCTAGTAGTCATTTCAGCTTGTTCCAGATGTAAAATCTGGACAAGCTGTAAATGAAACAAGCCCCCATTAAGAACCTTCATCAGCTCAATTTCACATGCCTGCTCCAGAAAAAATGTATCATATTTCTAGTGTAGTGTTGTAATTTTATTTTCTCAAGAGCGTATACATATTTATAAGTTTGATTATTCATTTGGATATCTATACCAAAATAAAAATTTAATATAGTTTATCAGTTACAATTCCAATTGAAGACGCCTTAATTCTTGAATTTCCTTTAAGCTTGCTTAAATCTTCTTTTGTTCCTTGAACTACCACACCTAAAACTTTAGCCTTGTCTGCTGTTGTTTTTCCTCTTTTCATAATTTCAGTATATAAATTTTTATAAGTATGATAACTACTTTTATTTAGATTATTTAGTAACTCATCATATTCCTTATCGTAATCCACGATATATTTATCATCTATTCCTATTCCAACTATTTCATTTTCATATATCCCGCTTGCCTTACCATCATTTTCCTTTGCTTCTTTATTTAATTCCTCTAATTTTTTATCTTCAAATTCATCTAACCATGCCCAAGTTACTTTAACATCTTTAAATTCATTTTGTATTATATCCATTTCATGAATACTATATGGCTTATTAAACGATATTCCCATCTCAATAATCTTTCCATCAGGCATACTTTCAATATTTCCTATATCATTTTGATATTCTTTGTACTTTATCTCTGGATGGAAAAATCTCATTTTTTTATAACCATATTCCCAAAGTGATACAGGCCATTCACCAGCTACATGATAGCCTCCTCCTTGACCTCTAGAATAATTCATCGGTGGAATCAATCCAAATAATGAAATTCCATCTTTTAAAATTATAGTTTTTCCGCCTATATCTTTTGCAACCTTATAGTTACCACTTCCACCTAAAAATCCGCATATGTCATTAGATTCACTTATATACCCATTAGGTACAGATAATTGAACGATTGCTTCATTTTCTTCATAAGCTTTCTCACTGTAATTTATAAATATTTTAAAATTCAAATAACTTCCTATGATAAAAACTAAAGTTGATATTATCACTATTTTCAAAGTCAATTTTAATTTAGCTTTTCTAACAGCCTTTTTTATTTTCTTATCATTAAAAGCATCCTCTATATTATTCATGTAATTTCCCCCATTCTTTTTTAAATTTATTTCTTGCTCTAAATAAATAGGTTTTTATTGTATTTTCATTTGAACCAATTAACAATGCAATTTCTCTATAACTTAAATCCATATCATATTTCATAATCAAAAGATATTTTTCTTCTTCCTTTAATTTATTCAAAACAGCTATTATTTTTTGATAAACCTCTCTATCTATTATCTTTTGTTCAATATTACACTCTTCTACTAGCTGATCCTTAAACTTTTCCTCATTTACTGAAACTAGCTCAATTATCTTTCCCCGTTTAACCTTATTTTTATAATTATTCATGCAAACCTTAAATAACCATGAAGAAAGACTTTGAATCTCAACACATTCCATATATTCAATAGCCTTAATAAAACTATCATGAACTATGTCCTCTGCATCACTACTTGAGCAACCACACTTAATTAAATACAAGCATATTATTTTAAATTGTTTATTATATAATTCTATAATTAAGTTCTTGTCCATCTTTCCTCCTTTTATTTTTAGTTCCTATTAATAAGACAATTGAAACACCAAAATGTATACAATTTTTATAATAAAAAGTTAAACTTCCAATATTATCTTATCATAATAACAACAATAAAAACTGCACTAAAGTTTCTATGCCTTAATGCAGTTTCTAATTTAACAAATGATTATTTTATTTATATGCTTTTAACACCAATGTTGCATTATGTCCGCCAAATCCAAAAGAGTTGCTTAATGCATAAGTAAAGTCTGAGTTTATTCCTTCATTAGGTACATAATTCAAATCACATTCAGCATCTTTATTTTTATAATTTATTGTTGGCGGTATGAACCTATCTCTTAGAGCTGAAGCTGTAATTATTGCTTCAATAGCTCCAGATGCCCCAAGCAAATGTCCAGTCATGGATTTCGTTGAACTAATTGGAAGTTCATATGCATACTTACCAAAAACAGATTTTATGGCTGCAGTTTCATTTTTATCATTTGCTGTTGTAGACGTACCATGAGCATTTATATATCCAACTTCAGAAGGATTAATTTTAGCATCTTCGATTGCAAGCTTCATACATCTTGCAGCACCTTCTCCCCCTTCAGCTGGTGAAGTTATATGATATGCATCATTTGTACAACCATAACCAACAAGCTCTGCAATAATTTCAGCTCCTCTACTCAATGCATGCTCAAGTTCTTCAAGTATTAACACGCCAGAACCTTCTCCAAGAACAAAGCCATCTCTATCGACATCAAATGGTCTGCTTGCAGTTTTAGGATCTGGGTTTGTTGTCATTGCTTTACTTGCACAAAAACCAGCTAAAGTAAGCCTTGTAACACATGCTTCTGCCCCTCCTGCAATCATTATGTCTGCATCATTCCTTTGAATTACCTTAAAGGCATCCCCGATAGAATTTGTAGAAGTTGCACAAGCTGTAATAGTACATTCATTAAAACCTTTCACCCCAAATCTTATAGCAACAAGTCCTGAAGCCATATTTCCAATCATCATAGGAACTAAAAATGGACTTACTCTACGAGGCCCTTTTTCAGATAGCTGTTCATATTGACTTTCTAAAGTTTCAATTCCACCTATTCCACTACCAATTATTACACCAATTCGTTCCTTATTAACTTTATCTAAATTAAGTTGTGATTGATCCATAGCCAATTGGGCTGCTACTACAGCAAATTGTGAAAATCTATCCATCCTTTTAATTTCTTTTTTATCAATAAAATCACTTGGGTCGAAATCTTTTACTTCTGATGCAACCTTTGTTGGCATATCCGAAACATCTACTCTTTCAATTAAACTTACACCAGATTTTCCACTTCTTATTGAATCCCAAAGTTTATCTGCACCTACCCCTAATGCTGTAACTGCTCCCATGGCTGTTATAACAACTCTTCTATTCATTTAAAATCCTCCTATTTATAATAAGTATATTTTTTCTAATTCACATAGTATTTACTTTAATCTAATTAATGACTATAATAAATTAAATGATTCTGTACTGTCTTTCAATGTAATTTTACATGCAAATTATTTATTAAAATGAACAGATATTGCTTTTTATTATTAGAAAAGGTGTTTAAATTTATGAAAGATTTAAAAGAAACTATTATTGAAACAGTAAATTATATTGAAGAAAATCTCTATAATAAGATTTCCTTAGATGATATATCTATGCATACTGGATTATCAAAATATTATCTTCATAGAATTTTTAAATCTCTAACAGGACAATCTATTATAGAATATGTTCAAGGTCGTAAGCTAACCTCAAGCATAACTGAACTTATAAATTCTAATATGAGAATAATTGATATTGCCTTAGATTATGGCTTCGATTATGAACAGTCATATATTCGTGCCTTTAAAAAGGTTTTTGGATGTACTCCATTAAAGGTAAGATCAGACAAAACTTCCTTGAGCTTAGTTTTAACTGAAAAAATTAATACAAATGATATTTTATCTTTTGGTAATTCAGTTACCTATACACCATATTTTGTATTTAAACAGAAATTTAATTTGGTTGGTATTAAATATAAGATAATGAGTAAATCTGGAGACAGAAGTGCAAATGCATATGGAAGAGATTTCTTTTATAATCATAAAAATAAAATTCCAAATGCAATACAAACTGAAGAGTATTTTGGCTTCACAGATTGGAGCAGTGATGGATTTATATACTATATTCCAAGTATACAAGTAACAGATTTAAATAATGTTCCAAAGGGAATGACATGTATTTCAATCCCAGCTCATAAATATGTGGTATTTCGCTTTGTTGGATTCTTTCGTCCAGACAATCTTAACAATCGTCATTTAGGACGTATCTTAGTTCAATTATATAGAAAATGGATTTTTAAATCAGGCTATGAATTTGCTGATACTTTTAGATTTGAATATATTGATAATTCTATATCAAAAGATGATTATTGTGAATTATATGTATTTCAACCAATAAAAGATGTTTAGAATATAGATATCCAAAGCGAGAATTAGACATATGCGAAACTTACCGAAATTAAACACATATTTATTACAGCGGACTTATGAAATTTTCGCTGGATGGGTTCTAAGTGGAAGGTTGCACCCATTTCTGCATGTTCCTAAAGTAAATTTATGACAAGCAGAAAGTGGAACAACCCATAGAGGAAACTCGACTCACGTTCGTTCGCTGAGTAAGCGATTCACACCAAATCACAGATTTGGGTTCTCTGCTTAATAATCATCACAGCTTAATTTCATATGCCGCTTGCACAAATATGTATCTAATTTCTAGTATAGTTTTGTAATTTTAATTTCTCAAGAGTATATACATATTCTATTTATAAGTAAAACTCTTAAATTGGATATCTATACAATCCGTACTTTATTTCATCCTTAATCAAGGCCATATTGATTTATATGTTCCCAAAAGTATTATTCAAAACTTGCAGATTTCCAAAGAAAATCAACATTAATTGATCATTGATAATTAGAATGCATATAATAATATTTTTTATTATTCTCTTCTAAATATAATTTAAACCCAGCTTTAATTATTACTTTCTCAGATTGAATATTATATACATAATGTGACCATACAACTATACTCATTTTTTCTTCAATAAATAAATAGCTACAAACTTGTTTAATTGCCTCTGGAATTAAAGCTTGTCCCCAATATTTCTCTGATAATGTTGCACCTATTTCCTTAGAATTAATAAAAGTTTTTTCCACCGGCTCATGTACTTCAATCCATCCAATTACTTTATTTGATTCTTTTAATTCAATTGCCCACAATGAGTCATTAGAATCAATAATAAATCTTTGCAAAAGCTGCAAACTTTCCTCTTTATTGTTTCTAACTTTGAACCCAGCTAAATCAGCAACTTTTTTATTCGAGGTAAATTCATGTAAATCATCTAAGTCTGATATATACCATCCTCTTAAAATTAATCTTTCACTTTCTAAAGCCATCATAATTATTTGCTCCCATATTTATATTGTAAATTTTTCTAAGGTTTAATATCACTACCCCTTGAAACTGCTTTTTCAAGTTCAATACAAGCATAACCTTCATCTAGCAATTCACCTTTTATACTAACTTTAGTAATATTATTGAATCCACAACAATGCCAAAACTTTAAACTTTTCCAATTTTTTAATTTAATTATTCCTCCCTGTTTCTCCAATAATTACTTCCATCTCTGGTCCTACATAGGAATTTATAATCAATCATGCCTCTTCTAAGTAAAAAGAAGTCATTAAAGGTATGCCATTTTTCAATTATAACATTTACCTCTTTTTCAACGTAATTTTTATCATATTCAAACTTAGTACTTAAGTATTTCAATATTTCAATTTTTAACTCCTTCTTTTTTGGCCAAATCTTTATTTTCCCCTCATCATCTAAAAATCTTTTTATGGTTTCCACAATAATTTCTCCTTTCAAATTCTGCTGTATCTTCTCACTTATTATACATCAAATACTTATACATGTCTACTAATCTACAAACTTATATTTATTATGTTTATCATTTAGCAAACACAATAAAAATAACACATGTATAAACTGAAAGTTCAGAAGTAATTTTCAGAGCATTATTATGATTTTAAATTTTCTATCTTTCACTAGTTTTTATATTTCTCTATGCTATAATGTAGTGGGTTCTAATTACAAATGTATTATTAAAAAGCTGTCTCTAATTGGCTTTTTAATTTTATGTGCCCAAAAATCGTACAACTAAATATTTGCGTCCAAAGGGGGACAATTTTTTGAACAATTATAAAGGAATAATTTATGCACTTTTATCGTCAACAGCATTTGGAATAATGCCAATTTTAGCAAGGATAGCTTATGCTAATGGCTCTAATCCAACAACTGTTTTGATTTTTAGATTTCTAATTTCATCATTAATTTTATTTTTATATTTAAAATTTAGGAATATTAAAATTAAAGTGGGTAATAAACAAGTTCTGTTGCTGATATCTATTGGTATTATTGGCTATACTATAACAACTCAAACTCTATTTATCTCTTATAGTTATTTAGGGGCTGGCCTTGCAACTACTCTACATTTTATATATCCTGTTGTAGTTTGTGTGTTGGGATTTATATTATTTAAAAACAAAATGAGCAACAAAAAAATTATATCTTTGCTTCTAGCAGCAATAGGTATATATTCATTAGTTGCTTTTAAGAATAACAGCCTAAATATTTTAGGTATTTCTTTAGCTTTATTTTCTGGAATATCATATGGACTTACAATGATAGTTCTTAATCTAAAATCTATTAAAAACTTAAGCAATAGTATTACAACAATGTATGTTTGTATTGGTTCAACAATAGGAATGATTATTTATGGATTGTTTACAAATACTATAATTATTAACTTTAATTTTAAGGCTATTAGCTGCTACTTAGGTATTTCTATAATATCAACAATACTATCAATTATTTTACTTTTAAAAGCAATAAAGCTAATAGGAGTTTCCTCTTCATCTATACTAGGGACTTTTGAACCTGTAGTTAGTATCCTTTTAGGATCATTACTTCTTGATGAAAAGCTCACCTTCACCTTATTAATAGGTAGTTCTCTTATATTAATTTCAACAATTATATTGGCAAAAGATAAACATGTAAGTACCAATTAATATATTTATAAAAAAATACCCTTTACTTTTATAAATCAAAGTAAAGGGTATTTTAAATTATTCTGCTATCTTTTTAATCAAGATTTTACTAATTCTTTTTCTATCACACTTTAAAATAATAAATTCATAATTCTCATATGTGAATTTTTGCTTAACTTTTGGATAAGATCCTAATTGAAAATATATCCATCCTCCAATTGTATCTATATTTTCATCTTGAATATCTGTTTCCAATAATTCGTTTATATCACTTAAAATTACTTTTCCATCAACCACATAACTACCATTTTCTGTTTGAATAATATCCTCTTCTCCATCGTCATCAAATTCATCTTGAATTTCACCAACAATTTCTTCTAAAATATCTTCGGTAGTTACGAGTCCTGAGGTTCCACCAAATTCATCAATAATTATTGCCATTTGTGCTTTTTCTTCTTTAAATGCTGTAAATAATTCACTTATTGATAATGATTCTGGTACAAATTTTATTTCTCGAATAATTCCTTCTATATTTTCATTTCCTTCAATTTTCAATTTGAACAAATCTTTAATATGTATAAACCCAATAACATTGTCTTTACTATCTTTGCAAATAGGATACCTTGTTAATTGTTCTTCTAAAACATACTTTATTATTTCTTCAAAAGAATCTTCAATAAAAACACATGCCATATCAGTACGAGGTATCATAATTTCTCTTACAGTTTTTTCTGAAAAATCAAATATATTATCAACAAAGGTTAATTCTGTTTGATCAATCAATCCATGTTTATAACTATCTTCAACAAGAAGTTTTATTTCTTCATCTGTATGAGCAGCTTCCTGTTCATCAACTTGCGATATTCCAAATATTTTAAGCACTAAATTAGTACTATGATTAAAACTCCACATTATTGGATAAGTAATTTTATAAAATCCTATAAGTGGTAATGCTGTATATAACGCAATCTTCTCAGCACTTATAATAGCTAATGATTTAGGTACTAACTCCCCAAGAACAATATGAAGTCCAGTAATAATTGAAAAGCCTAAAACAACTGCTATTGAATGTAATGTAATTTCAGGCAAATTAAATAAGTTAATCAATGGTCTCAACATATCTGCAAATGCTGGTTCTCCAACCCAACCTAAGCCTAACGATGCCAAAGTTATTCCTAGCTGACATGCTGATAAATATGAATTTAAATCTTTTACAATTTTCAAAGTGTATTTTGCATTTTTGTTACCATCTAAAGCTAATGTCTCAACTCTAGACTTTCTGACCTTTACCATTGCAAATTCTGTAGCTACGAAAAACCCATTCATAAATACCAAAAAAATTACAATGATAACATTTATTAAAATAATCATAATAAAATTAGTTTCCCTCCTAAGTTGTTGTATCACCTAAAATATTTGATACTATTTTAATCAACAATAACTATTATACCATATAAAATTGATTGTATATAAATAATTCCGTTATTTAGCAAAAATAGTCTGATAAATATAATAACTCAGACTATTTCAACCTATATATTTAATATATTTTTTAAGTATACATATATACCTATGGTACTAACTATTTTTCTACAGTCTTAATTAAATGCATTTCAATTGTTAACTTCGCATCAATTTTATTAATTCTAAATTTCCCATTGTAAGATTCAAGTAATTGATTCATAAAAACATTAATAAATTCTATATTATCTGATGTTAAATTACTAATGCTACTATTTAAACTTGATTTTTCATTTGTTTTATCAGCTATATTAACTATAAAATTAACTATTTCTTTATTTACGACATAATTTATGCCACTATTAATTTTTACTACGTAATTGTCATTAGAATTTATACAAAATAAAAATATGTGCTTTAAGAATGATTCAACTAGTGCCTTATTTATTTTAAATTTATGATTATCAGGTAATGTAATTTCTTTTTCAATTTCAATATTTTTATTATAAGTTGTAATAGCTGAAAAAAGTGCTGCTAAAAAATCATTAACGTTTAGTTCAACCACTTCCGCACTTATGTTTTCATAGTAAGTCTTAAAAAAACCTTTTTCAAATTCACAATCAAGATTATTATACCCACTATTTCCTTTTTCAATGATTCGAAATAGGTGTTCAATAAATATTTTGCTTGTATCCTTAATTATGTTACATTCAGTTTTAGATAATGATATTTTTTCTTCAACATTTCTAATGATATTTTCATCGTCAGTTGCAAATAAAACAATTCCTCTATTCACTAAAATTCCTCCTAATTGTCAGTATTTATTAATATTTTTTCCTTAGTACAACCTTACCTTAATCATAAATTACTCTTACTACCTTCCACCCTTACACAATAAAAATATAAAATTATTCTCTTAGTTTATTGTTCTACACATAACTATATATTCCTTTAAAAATTTCCATTTTTAATAGAAAATTATTATTTTGATGGAAAAGGGCTTGGATTTCACTCCTTCCCTTTTCTTATTTACATATACTTTTATTTTTTTTCATCAGATTCTTCATTACTAGACTTTAATTTAATATCTTTCCCTAAAGGTAATACTTCTTTAATTTTATTTAATTCTACCTTTAACTTTTTGTTTTCTTCTTTTAATTTAATTGTAATTTCTTGCAATTGTTTTAGCGCATTAGTTTTACCTAATTCTATAGTTTTACCCAAATTACTATCTACAATTATACTATTCTTAATCTTCTCAATCTCCTGAGAATTTAATTCTGGAAACTTTTTTATTAATACTTGTTCAAACTTATCTATTTTTAATTTCAAGACATTCTCTATGGTCGTAGAAATACCAAAATCTTTATCAATTAATTCCCATACTTCTCTCGCTTTCTCAGTATACTCAGACTTTTTTGCTACACTATTTTTAAATCCAAATTTATTTATTTTTGTTCTTAATAATATTTTTATTGGTTCTACCACTGTTTTTAACATAGAATCTTCCTTATTAAATTAGTTATATTTAAATAATATGAAATGAGCATCTTAAAGGCTACGTTTTTTCAAAACAAAAACAATGATCATAATTATTGATGCAGCTTTTTGGTATAATATAAATAAGTAAACATATAGATGTCCAAAGCGAGAATTAGACTTATGCAACAATTACCAAAATCAGATACATTTATCTTCCACAGGACTAGTGAAATTTTCGCTGGAAGGTTCTAAGTGGAAGGTTGCACCCATTTCTGCATGTTCCTAAAGTAAATTTATGACAAGCAGAAAATGAAACAACCTTCCACTAATAACCATCATCAGCTCAATTTCACATGCCTGCTTCCAGAAAAATGTATATGATTTCTAGTGTGGTGTTACGATTATAATTTCTTGATAATGCATACATATTCCATTTATAAGTTTGAGTATTAATTTGGATATCTATAACTAAAAATAATAATATTCTCAGAATAATAAGCAGGTGATAAAGTGAATTATATAATATATGATTTAGAATTTAATCAAAAAAATAATACTTCTATAAGCGAAAATGATATTGAGACAAAATCTAACGATGCTAATATGCCCTTTGAAATAATACAAATTGGAGCTTTAAAGCTTAATGAATCATTAACAACTATATCAACATTCAATTCCTTAATTAAACCAACTTTATATGAATCCATTCATCCATATATTGTAAGTTTAACAAAAATCACTGATGAGAAAGTAGCTTTATGTAAATCTTTTATCGATGTCTATGATGATTTTCTTAACTTTATTGGAAATGAAGAATTTATATTCTGTGTATGGGGAGTTAATGATATAAAAGAGTTAATTAGAAATGTAAAATTTCACAATTTATCTTGCTCAAAATTTTCAAAATATATTGATATTCAAAAATATGCATCAATACATCTAAATGCTCCAAAAAAATCTAAGATTGGGTTAAAAAGTTCAATTGAACTTTTAGATATACCTATTTATGGCGATTTTCACGATGCATTTAATGATGCTTATTACACTACTGAAGTCTTTAAATCAATTTATGATACTGGATTAAATCCTTCAACCTATTCTCCCTCCCCATCTAAAAGGAGGATATCTAAACCAAAGGAAAAAATTAATACAGAGGCTTTATTAAATCAATTTAAAAAAATATATAATAGAGATCTTACAGAAGATGAAATATCTATCATCAAACTTGCATACAAAATGGGGAAAACAAAACAATTTATCATTGAAACATAGAGATCTAAAGCAAGAATTAGACTGTGCAAAACTTAACAAAATTATATACATATTTACTCCAGCGGACTAATATGTATATAATTTCTAGTTTAGTGTTACGATTATAATTCTGCGCTTTGATATCTATATTATAAATTTTTAATTTTATATTTATATAACGGCCTACCAACTCTACCATATTCTATAATCTTCTCTAATTTTTCTTGTTTACTCATATAATCAAGATATTTTCTAACTGTAACTTTAGCTATACGAAGCTTTTCAGATACTTCTTCAGTTGTAACATATTCGGCTTCTGTAGAATTCAGTTCATTTATTATTGAATTATATGTATATTTATTTAACCCTTTTTCTAAATTATTTTCTAATTCATCTTCGATTATTTCACTTGATTTACTATTTAAAATTAACTTATCTAGTTCTATTTGTTCAAGGGTTTCATTGCTTTTATAACTATTAAGTTTTTCTCTAAAGGCACTAAGTGATTCGTTAAACCTTTCAAAGGTGAAAGGCTTTATTAAATAATCAACTCCACCATATCTAAATGCTTCTCTAACTCTTTCAACACTTTTATCAGCAGTAATGAGTATTACATCTGAAGCTATTTCATTAGATCTTAACCACTTCAAAAAATCTATACCGTTTTCATTAGGAAGATAAACATCTAAAAGAATTAAATCAATTTCATTTTGTAGGATAAATTCTTTGGCTTCAGTAAGATTTGCTGCTGCTTTCTTTAATGTAAATCCTTTTACTTTATTTAAAAATTTTGAATTTATATCCCTAACCATTGGATCGTCTTCAACAATCATTGTCTTAATCATATATTTAGCTCCTTTGCATTGGTATAGTTATTTTCCACTCAGTACCATTATTAACTGTAAAATTTATAGTTCCCATTGCTTCGTTAATAATTCTTTTAACTATAAACAGACCAAAACCTCGGCTACCCTTTTTGCTAGAAACGCCTATTTGGTAAATGGAATCTCTAATATCTTCTGGTATACCTATACCATTATCTTTTATAATAATTTCAAGAACACTATCTTCTTGACGTACTTTTGTATATATTTCACCAGTTCCATCATTCTTAACAGCCTCTATCGAATTTTCAATTAAATTACCAATAATAGACACCAATTCATCTGAAGTCATATATTCTGGTAATTTATCCAGTCTTGAACTTTCATCTATTATTAAATTAATTCTTGCTTCTTCGCATTTACTATACTTTGATAATATTAGTGCAGCAAGAGATACATCTTTTATTTTATCAGAAATTATATTTGTTATACTCTTTTTGCTTGTTGATATTACATTAATATATTTAATTACTTCATCATATTCTTCTAATTGAACTAGTCCTGAAATTGTATGTAATTTATTCATAAATTCATGATTTTGCGCCCTTAAAGCCCATGCCATTTTTTTAATGCCTGTGAGTTCTTCCGCCATTTTACGAACTTCAGTTAAATCTTCAAAGGTTATAACCAACCCTAAAATTTCATTTTTAATTCCCCGTATAGGACTATACTTACATATTATATTTAAGCCTGGACGTACCTTAACTTCAATGTTATTTTGTGGTTCTCCACTTTGTAACACCATATCCACAATACTTTCATATGTATATTTTGATATATGATTACCTATATCATTTTTATCTAATTCCAAAATTTTACTTGCTTCTTCATTAAATAAAGTTATATGTCCTTTACGATCAACAGCTACTAAACCTTCTTTTATATTTTCTATAACTATTTCTTTTTGCTTTAAATTCAAGGCTATTTCTTCTGGTTCTAATCCAAATATAGCCTTCTTTATGTTGTAAGAAAGAGCAACTGCTCCTGTGATTCCTAAAAATAGTCCCATAACTATAATAGGAATAAATTTATACATTTTTGTATATACTTCATTATCAAATTGATTGTATAAAATTCCTACTGCTACAGCCCCTATTTGTTTATTATTTTCATCAAAAATAGGAGTAAAAGCTCTTACTGATGGTCCTAAAGTTCCACTTGCTGTTGAAATATATGATTCTCCAGTTTTTAAAACTCTTTCCTCATCCCCTCCAGAAAATTTTTCACCAATCTTGCTTTTATCTGGATGCGAATATCTTATTCCCTCCATATCCATTACAACTATAAATTGCACATTAGTTTTAATACGAGCCTTTTCTATTTCGTCATCTAACATATCTTTAGAAATATTTATATTTCCCTTTAAATATTCCTTTACTTCATAAGTTGATGCAAAAGAATCAGCAATATTCAGCATATTTCTATCTATTTGATCCCTTAACAAATTTTTCATTTCATTAAATGAAAGTATTGTAATGCTTCCAATAGAAATTACAAGAATAATTATTACAAATGATATTATTTTTCCTTTTAATTTCATTTAACCACCCAATTATACCTTAATCCGTTTAAATTTGAATATATCAATCAGTAGTTTTCTAGTTTTATAATACTATAAGTATAAGATTTTATACAATAAAAACTATTATCTGATGCTAAAAAAAATAGATATTGCAATTTACAATTTATAGTTATGGTTGAAGCTCACAGAGAAAGTTCGAATAACGAAATATGAAATTTCGATTCTCACTTTTCCTTACAGGATTTCTTGAATTAGTAATGCGGAATTACTATTGCAACATAAATATTACAATTATCAATGTTAAGTACTCAATGCTCATAGATTATTGTTTTCTTTTAGAAATCTTTAACAATTCTTTTTTCAACATATCTAAATTAATACAAACTTTATGGCTTAGAATAAGTATCCTAAGCCATAATAAGGTGTATATTTTATTATAATAATATTAATAATAGTCGAACTTATAAATATAATAAGTATGATTAATTGAGAAATTATAATTACAACATTTCACTAGAAATATGATACATTTTTTCTGGAGCAGGCATGTGAAATTGAGCTGATGAAGGTTCTTAATGGGGGCTTGTTTCATTTACAGCTTGTCAAGATTCTACATCTGGAACACGCTGAAATGATGACTAGCCCACATTTAGAACATTCCAGCGAAGATTTCACTAGTCTTGCAGAAGATAAATGTATCATATTTCGGTAATTATTGCATAAGTTTAATTCTCGCGTTGGATATCTATATTTCTACACTATTGTTATGCTTTAAGCTAAGCTGCCATTTCAGTATTTAATTTTTCAGCTTTCTTCTTATTAATTATTTTAAAAGCATACGATACAATGAATGGGCATACTATAGCCGATACTACACAAGCTGCTGCAACTTGAGCAGTAGCAACTGTAGCTACAACTGCTAATGTTGGATCTGCTGCTGCAACTGCTGCTGGTGTTGCAACCGCATTTCCTGCAGTTGATCCAGTTGCTAAACCAATAATAGGTTCTTCTTTAAAGATCTTAAGTAATACATATGCTCCTATTCCTGTAAATGCTGCTATTATTCCTAATAAGATACCAGGACCACCGGCTGTTATTATAGTTGAAAGATTCATCCCTGCACCTAATGGGAATGAAAAGAATGGGATTAATAACATCTTACTGCTTCCAAGGAATTTTCTCATATCTGGATCTAAATTTCCTAAAATCATACCTATTACTATTGGTACCATTACTGCTACAAGTGCCATAAAAGGAACTTGAGCAAGGCCTGATGCACCTAATGCAACTAATGTGAAGAATGGGCCGTCTTTTAAAGATAATAATGCATAAGCACCTACATCTGTTTCATCACCATATTGTGAAGCTAGAGAAGCATATAAGCCCCCATTACAATTTGTTAGAGCTGCAAGTATTGCTAATGGTGATAAACCTAATACTCCTGCTGGTCCAAAAACTTTACCAATTATTATACCAATACCAGCTCCAACTATAAATTTTCCTGAGATTAATATTGCACCTTTCTTTATAGCTTTTGGTGCTAATTTAAAGTTAATTTGTGAACCGATTAAAAACATGAAACAAGCTAAAATTGTTGATGATGCCGTTGAACTAAATAATGCTGTTGTGAAACCACCTATTTTTAATACTTGTGGACAAAATGTATTAACCAATACTCCTAGAAATAATGGAACTACCATCATACCACCTGGGATTTTATCAAGGGTTTTCTTAATTGGAATTTGCATAATTATACCTCCTATAATTTAACTATATTCTTGCTACTCCGCTTTCTTTAGCAGCCTTAGCTATTGCTTCTGCAACTTTTGCAGCTACATTTTTATCTAATGCACTTGGAATTACGTTATTTTCATTTAAGTCTTCGTCCTTAATATAATTAGCAATGGCATATGCTGCTGCTATTTTCATTTCTTCGTTTATTTCTTTTGCTCTAACATCAAGAGCACCTCTAAATATTCCTGGGAAGGCCAATACATTATTTATTTGATTGGGAAAATCTGATCTTCCTGTTCCTATTACTCTTGCACCTGCTGCTTTTGCATCATCTGGCATTATTTCTGGAGTTGGATTAGCCATTGCGAATAATATAGCATCTTTGTTCATAGCTCTAACCATATCCTGACTTACTATTCCTGGTGCTGAAACTCCTATAAATACATCTGCTCCTACTAATGCATCAGCTAAGTTTCCCTTTACATTTTCAGGATTAGTTATTTTAGCTAATTCTTTTTTAGCATCATCTACATTTTCTATTCCTTCATATAAAATACCAACTTTATCGCAAGCAATTAGATTTTTAACTCCAGAGGATAATAAAAGTTTTGCTATTGAAGTTCCTGCAGCTCCAGCTCCATTTACTACTACTTTTATGTCTTCAAGTTTCTTATCAACTACTTTAAGAGCATTTATTACTCCAGCAAGTACTACTATTGCTGTCCCGTGTTGATCATCGTGGAATACAGGTATATCAAGAACTTTTTTTAACTTTTCTTCAACTTCAAAGCATCTAGGTGCTCCAATATCTTCTAAATTAATTCCTCCAAAGGTTGGAGCTATTAATTTAACTACATTAACTATTTCATCTACATCTTTTGTATCAACTAATATTGGGAAAGCATCTACATCTGCAAATTCTTTAAAAAGTATTGCCTTTCCTTCCATTACGGGCATTCCAGCCATGGGCCCTATATCTCCAAGACCTAGTACAGCTGATCCATCTGTAACTACAGCAACTAGATTTCCTTTTGAAGTATATTTGTATACGTTTTCTTGATCCTCATGAATTTTTCTACAAGGTTCTGCAACTCCTGGTGTATATGCTAAGCTTAAATCATCCCTAGTTTCAACTTTAACTTTTGATGTAACCGAAATTTTTCCTTGCTTCTCTTCATGTAATTTTAAACTTTCTTCAAAATAATTCATTTAAAACATCTCCTCTATATTTAAACATTTACATTTAATATTTTGTTGTTGTGTTTGGTGTAACTAGATAATATCATTTTGTCTGAAAATTTAAAATATTAAGCAACTTTAAAAGGTATTTTGTTAATTAAGAATACTTTGTGTTTATTTTAACAATCTCCCCAGTCCTTTGTTTATAATACTTTTCACCATAACTCATAAACAATTTAAATTTAATTATTTTATTTTTTAATAATAATAATTAAAAATCATATTGGGTTTGACATATAATTTTTCTCCTTTAAATATATTTATAATATAAGATTTTCACTAGCACTATTCTTTCACTAACACTTTCTTTCCAGAATTTTTACCATCTGCATTAAATTTATACATGGAGGTTACTTAATTGAATAATACTATTTTTAAGCCTTTTATTTGGTTTCTTCTAGGAATTCCTTTTATTTTTTTATTAGGCTCCTTTATGCACTTTGCATATGATTTAAGTGGCAAATCAACTTTAATAGGAATTTTTGCACCTGTTAATGAAAGCATTTGGGAACATTTAAAATTATCTGTATATCCAACCTTTGCTTGGTTTATCTTGGGTTACTTACTATTTGAAAGCAAAATAAATATATATAACTGGTTCACAAGTTGTTTAGTATCAGTAATTATGAGTGCTTTAATCGTAGTATGCTTTTACTATACTTACACTGGAGCTTTAGGCATCCACTCTTTATTTCTCGATATATTTTCACTTTTTCTAGGCATCTTAATTGCACAATGCTTAGCTTTTCATATTTATACCTATGGAAATACGAATACATTAGTATTTATTATATCTTTAATTTTAAGCTTTATAATATTTATTACTTTTACAAAATTCACTTTTTCTCCACCTAAATTTCCTATATTTATTGACCCTGTGACTAAACAATATGGAATTCAAAAATAAGACAACCTATATCTTATCTTTTCATAAGATAAGATATAGGTTGTCTTATTTATACTTTCTAATTATAGATATCCCAATTAATAATCAAACTTATAAATGGAATATGCATAGAGAAATTATAATCTTAACACTACACTAGAAATCAGATACATTTTTCTGGAAGCAGGCATGTGAAATTGAGCTGTTGAAGGTTGTTAA
>NZ_JAKJJY010000041.1:0-17851 GCF_022320955.1 Clostridium sp. YIM B02555
AGCGAAAATTTCACTAGTCCTGTGGAAGATAAATGTATCTGATTTCGGTAATTGTTGCATAAGTCTAATTCTATGAAATAAAGCTAAGTGGAATTAACACAGATAATGGATGCAATGGGCATTAGAAATTGTGCCATATGCATTAGAAATTATGCGTTGTGCATTTTGGGAGTTAAATCTATGTAATAATGCTATAAAACTGAGGAATTTACTGAATTTGAAGGGAAATATTCAGTAAATTCCTTTTATTTTTGGAAATTTTAGTAAAAGACAAAGATATGCACACATTGACATTTATGTATAAATCATTACAATAAAATTAAGGAATCTATTTGCGTTGGTATATGTTTTTTTAAGAAAAAATTGTATTTAATTATACAATCTATAAATCAGATAGTGATTTGTTGAATAATACAATACTAATATAATAAATAGGAAATTTCTAATTATTTGAGCAACTTATTGTATTAATGGGAGGGGTTAATAAATGAAAAAGGTACTTGTTGTCGACGATGCAGCTTTTATGAGACTGTCACTGAAAACGTCACTTGAGAAAAATGGATATGAAGTTGTAGGTGAGGCAGACAATGGCTTAAAAGCTGTGGAAATGTATAAAATGTTAAAACCAGAAATTGTAACAATGGATATAACTATGCCTGAAATGGATGGCATTGAGGCTTTAGGAGAAATCATGAAATATGATCCAAAAGCTCAAGTTATTATGCTTAGTGCTATGGGACAGGAAGTTAAAATCAAAGAAGCTGTTTTATTAGGAGCAAAAGGTTTTGTGGTAAAACCATTTAAAGAAGATTATCTAATAAAAGCTTTAAGTAAGTTTTAAAAGTTAAGAAAACTGTATAACTGGGGGGGAAAATTATGGACACTAGAGAACCTATGCTCGATATTTTTATTTTTGAAACCTTTGAGATGTTGGAAAAGCTTCAGGAACTTATTATTGACAGTGAAAAAGTTAATGAGTTAGAAACAGATGCAATTAATGAAATATTTAGAATAATGCATACAATAAAAGGATCTTCAGGTATGATGATGTTTGATAATATTTCAAACCTCTCTCATACGATTGAAGATATATTTTATTTTATAAGAGAATCCAAACCAGACACAATAGATTATTCAGATCTTACAGATTTAGTTCTTGAGGGAAGCGATTTAATTAGAGCAGAAACAGAAAAAATAAATAATGATAAGGACGCCGATGGCGACTTTTCATTATTTATAGATAAGGCGAAAAAGTTTCTAGAAGGGCTAAAATCATCTAATCAAATATCAGAAAATTCAGATAACGAAGTGGTTAAGGAAAAAGAAATTATTAATAAAACTGAAGAGGTTCAAAAATATTATATTAGTAATGATAAAACAGATTCAAACCTAAACTTTTTTAGTGCAACATTATTTTTTGAAGAATTATGTGAGATGGAAAACATAAGGTGTTTTACTGTGGTTCATAAGCTAAAAGAAGTATCTGAAGTATGTTATTTTTATCCAGAAGATATTATTGAAAACAATGAAACTTGTGAAATCATAAAACAAGAGGGATTTAAAGTATTTTTAAAAACAAATTATAGCCTGAAAAATATAAAAGAATTTTTAATGGAAACTGTGTTTTTAAACAGAGTAGATATAACTGAATTTAACAATGAAACTGAATTTTATGATAATTATAGAAAACAAGATGAAAAGATAGAAGAAGCGATAATAAATGAAATCAAGGAAAATGAAATAAAAGAAATTGAAAAAGAAAAGCAGAAAGAAAAGACAGTAACTAAAACTGCACACAAACAAAGTTTGATTAGTGTTGATGTAAACAAACTTGATAAACTTATGGATTTAGTAGGCGAATTAGTTATTTCAGAAGCAATGGTAACTAAAAATCCAGAGATTGTAAATTTACAATTAGATAGTTTTAATAAAGCTGCAAGGCAACATAGGAAAAGACTTTCAGATCTCCAAGATGTTGTAATGTCTATAAGAATGGTTTCTTTAGCTCCAACATTAAATAAAATGAATAGAATAGTTCGAGATATGAGCAAGAAGCTAGATAAAGATTGTGAACTTGTAATTATAGGACAAGATACGGAAGTGGATAAAAACATAATCGAACATATAGGGGATCCATTGATGCATATAATAAGAAATTCTATGGATCACGGAATAGAAACTAAAGAAGAGCGATTACATAGTGGAAAACAATTAAATGCTAAAGTAACAATTGAGGCAAAAAGCACAGGAGGAGAAGTTTGGATTGTTGTTAAAGATGATGGTAAAGGGCTTAATAAAGAGAAAATATTAGAAAAAGCCAGAGAAAATAGTTTAGTAAAAGTAAAAGATACGGAACTAACCGATAAAGAAATTTATTCTATGATTTTCTTACCAGGTTTTTCAACTAAGGATAAGGTTACAGAATTTTCTGGACGTGGAGTAGGAATGGATGTGGTAGTAAAAGAAATAGAAAAGATTAGAGGAAATGTAAGTGTTGATAGTGTTCCAGGACAAGGTTCAACGTTTTCAATAAAAATACCATTAACTCTTGCAATAATTGATGGTATGACAATAAAAGTTGGTAATACTGTATTTACAATTCCTGTAACATCTATAAGACAATCGTTTATTATAAAAAAAGAAGATATAATTAAAGACCTTGATAATAAGGAAATGATACTTATTAGAGGTGAATGTTATTCAATATTAAGGCTTCATGAATTATATAATGTTGAAACTGACATTGTAAATATCGAAGATGGTATTGTAATTATGGTAGAAGATCAAGGCAAAGTTAAATGTATTTTTGCAGATAAGCTTATAGGAGAACAACAAGTAGTTATTAAAGCTCTTCCAGACTATATAAAGAAGGTAAAGGGGGTAAGTGGTTGCTCATTACTTGGAGATGCTACTATAAGTTTAATATTAAATGTATCTGAAATTGTAAATCTTTAAATAATATCTGGTATTGGATAAAAGGATTGGAGGACAAAGTATGGAGGACTTATTGGAAAAAGTAGTTGAAAGTGAGGAAGATACTCAAAAGGACAAATATTTAATATTCTCTATTGGGAATGAATGCTATGGGATTGATATTAAGTATGTGACAGAAATTATAGGTATTGAACCAATTACAGCGGTTCCTGAACTTCCTAATTATATTAAGGGTGTAATTAATCTTAGAGGAAAGATTATACCAGTTATGGATGTAAGGTTAAGATTTAAGAAGGAACAAAAAGAATACGATGACAGAACTTGCATCGTAGTAGTTGAAATTGGAAATATTAATATTGGGTTAATAATTGACAGGGTTTTAGAGGTAGTGAATATTGATGAAAGTAATATTTCACCACCACCTAAGATAAATTCTAATAAGGATAATGCAAACAAATATATAAAGGGTATTGGTAAAACTCAAAATGAAGTTAGGCTTCTTATTGATTGTCATAAATTATTAGAGGAAGATGAAATAGAAGAAATAAAAAGTGTGGAACTTTAAATCTTTTGACTGGGTAAATGTGGGAATAAAATGAAAATGAGGGGAATTTGATTATGAGATGGTATATGAATTTAAAGATAAAAAGTAAGATTTTTATTGCGTTCATAGGTTTGGTTATTTTAATGGGACTTGTTGGTCTAATTGGAATATTAAATCTTCAAAAAATAAGTACATTAGATAATGAATTATATGAAAATAATACTAAACCTATTGGTATTATGAGTAGTATACAAGTAAATTTGCAGAAAAACAGAATTATAACCAGAAATATAATAATTGAAAATGATATTAATAAGAACAACGAAGCTAAAAATGCTTTACTTGAAAATGACAAAGTAGTAGATAAAACCATGGAAGAATTTAAGAGCAGCATTTTAAATAATGCGGTACTTGAAGAATTTAATAACTTAAGAAAAAATATAGACAGTTATAGACCAGTTAGAGATAAAATAATTGAATTGAGATTACAAAATAAAACTGATGAAGCAATAAGTTTAATGAATGGAGAAGGTTCAAATCTTGTAAATAGTGTAGATGCCTCAGCAACAAAGCTTATTGAATTAAAGGAAACTCAAGGTAAAGAAAAAGCTGATAATAATTCAAAGTCTTCTAGTACTGCAACAATAACAATGCTTGGAATAATTATCTTAGGAATAATTATAGCTCTTGTATTGGGAATTATAATTTCAGGGTTAATAAGTAAGCCAATTAATAGAGTGTTACATATTCTTGAAGAAATGAGCAAAGGGCATCTTGGAGAAAGAATCAAACTTGATACAAAGGATGAAATAGGTCAAATGGCCAAAGTAATGGATATTTTTTCAGAATCATTGCAAGGTGTAGTAATAGGAACTATGAAAAAAATTGCTAATGGCGATGTTAGTATGAATTTAGAAGTTAGAGATGACAAAGATGAAATAGTACCAGCATTAAACAAAATAATAGAAAATGTTAGAAAATTAGTATTGGATGCAAATATGCTATCCAAAGCTGCTATTGAAGGAAATTTTGAAGTTAGAGCTGATTCATCAAAGCATGAAGGTGATTTTAAAAAGATTATAGAGGGTGTAAATGAAACATTGGATACTGTAGTTGATAAGGCAGTTTGGTATGAAGCAATAATAGATGCAATACCATTCCCAATACATGTAACCGATAAAGATATGAATTGGACATACATGAATAAGGCATTTGAAAAGTTAATGATTGAGCAAGGTGTTGTAAGAGATCGTAAATCAGGATATGGATTACAATGTTGTAATGCTGGAGCTAATATCTGCAATACAGAGAAATGTGGAATTAAGCAGCTTCATAAGGGAAAAACAGAAAGCTTCTTTGAATGGTGTGGTATGAGTAATAAGCAGGATACATCATATTTAAAGAATAAAAAGGGTGAAACTGTTGGATATGTTGAAGTTGTAACTGATCTAACACCTATTATTAGAGTTAGTGACTATACGAAAACTGAAGTTGAAAGGATTGAAGGAAATTTAAAGTTATTATCAAGTGGTAATACCGATTTTGATTTGAAAATTAAAGAGCCTGATAGTTATACTGAAGAAGTTAGTAAACAATTTAAAAGCATTTCTGATAGTTTAGAAGAAGTTAAAAATGCTGTAGATAATCTTATTAAAGATTCTAATGTGTTATCTAAAGCTGCAACAGAAGGAAAGTTAGATACAAGAGCAGATGCTGAAAAGCATAGTGGAGCTTTTAAAAAGATAGTAGAAGGTGTAAATAAAACACTAGATTCAGTAATAGGACCTCTGCATGTTGCTGCTGAATATGTAGATAGAATAAGCAGAGGAGATATTCCTGATAAAATAACTGATGAATATCATGGTGATTTTAATGAAATAAAGAATAACTTAAACAACTGCATAGATGTAATGAATGGTTTATTAAATGAAACTGATGATTTAATAAAAGCAACACAGGCAGGTGAGCTTGATACAAGAGGAAATTCAAAAAAATTTGCTGGAGGCTGGGGCACATTAGTTGAAGGAATAAATAAATTAATAGATGCTTTTGTCGCACCAATAAATGTGACAGCTGAATATGTAGACAGAATAAGTAAAGGAGATCTTCCAGAAAAGATAACGGCTGCATATTATGGAGATTTCAATTTAATCAAGAACAATTTAAATAGTTGTATTGATAATATAAAGGCTTTAGTAGAAGATGCAAATATGTTATCTGAAGCGGCAACAGAAGGGAATCTTAATATAAGAGCTGAAGCAGCTAAACATAATGGAGATTATAGAAAGATAGTAGAAGGGGTAAATAAATTAATTGAAGCTATGGTAAACCCAATACAAGAAGTTACTAGTGTTATGAACGAAATATCTAAAGGTAACTTGGAGAATTCTGTAAGTGAATCGTATAAAGGTGAGTTTGGAGTATTGGCAAAAGCTGTGAATTCTACAGAAAAAGGTTTAAAGAGAATTGTGGGAGAAATTGATAGTGTAATAGGAGAAATCTCAAATGGTAATTTAGCAATAGAAAATGTAACAGAATTCCATGGAAACTTTAAGAGTATTTCTTTATCTTTAAATAGGATAGTAGAATCTTTAAATAGTGTTCTTGGAGAGATTAATTCTGCAGCAGAACAAGTGTTTACTGGAGCAGGCCAAGTTGCAGATGGAAGCCAGGCTTTATCAAAAGGAGCTACAGAACAGGCAAGTTCAATTGAGGAATTAACAGCATCAATAACAGAGGTTGCAGCACAAACAAGAGAAAACTCTGTTAATGCAAATCAAGCAAAAGACCTTGCTCTAAAAGTTAAGGAAAATGCTGAAGATGGAAATAGGCATATGAGTGAAATGCTTAAGTCTATGAGTGAAATTAATGAGTCTTCTGCAAATATATCAAAGATAATTAAGGTAATAGATGAAATAGCCTTCCAAACTAATATTTTAGCTTTAAATGCTGCAGTAGAAGCAGCAAGAGCTGGTCAACATGGAAAGGGCTTTGCTGTGGTAGCAGAAGAAGTAAGAAATTTAGCAGCAAGAAGTGCTAATGCTGCAAAGGAAACTACAACACTTATTGAAGGATCAATTAGGAAAGCTGAAACAGGAACTGAAATTGCAAATAATACGGCAAAAGCTTTATATGAAATAGTTGATGGTGTAACAAAAGCAGCATCTCTTGTTTCAGAAATAGCAGCAGCTTCAGAAGAACAAGCTAGTGGTATTACACAAATAAATGTTGGAATCGAACAAGTGTCACGAGTTATTCAAACAAACTCAGCTACAGCAGAAGAGAGTGCTGCGGCTAGTGAAGAACTTTCAAGTCAATCAGAATTACTAAAAGATATGGTTGCAAACTTTAGGTTAAAGAATAGTAGTAGTGATAACAATATTATGAATTATAAGAGATCCAATAGAAACAAAGCTTATAATGCAAAGAATAATATGTATCAGAAAGAATCTGCTGCTACATTAACTAAAGTTGAAATAGATTTAAGTGATAATGAGTTTGGCAAATATTGAAAATGTTATAAAAATTGATGAAATGTTGAAGAGAGGTGCAATTTATCACCTCTTCTTCAATAATACATTGATTTATATAGCTGAAGGGGGAAAATAATGTGAAATGGTTTATTAATATGAGAATGAGTAAAAAGTTAATATTAGGGTTTGCTTTTATAGCGTTAATTTCTGGATGTATGGGTGGATATGGTATTTATTCCTTGAAACAAGCAAATAGCTTAGATACAGAGTTATATAATAATATGACAGTTCCAATATCAGAAATAGGAGAGCTTGGAACTATATTTCAAACTATGAGAGTTGATATTAGAGATCTTATAAATGCGCAATCACAGGATGTAGTAGAAGCTAAATCAAAGGAAATCTCGGAAATAAGATCAAATATAGATAAACTTCAAAATTCAATTCAGAAAACTATTGTAACAGAGGAAGTAAGGAGACAATTTGATATTTTTGTCAAAGCAAGAGATGCATATGGACCAGAATTGGATAAAGTATTAGCATTGGCTAAAGCAGGAAAGAAAGAAGAAGCTATTATAAAGAATAATGAGAATGCTCAATTGGGACAAGCAGAAGAGAAGGCAATTAGAGATTTAACTGCAGCAAAGATTAATGCTGCAAAACAAAAAATTGATTTAAATACAACTAATATTAATACAACTATAAGCTTAATGCTCACAGTAATAGCAATTGTAATTATTGCATCAATATTGATTGGATTATATATTTCAAGATTGATTACAAAACCTGTGCAGAAAGTGGCAAATATGATTGGTGAAATGGGCAAAGGACATTTTGGAGAGAGATTGAATATTGAAACAATGGATGAAATTGGACAAATGGCTAAAGCAATTGATGCTTTTGCTGAAGATTTACAAACAAATGTAATTGGAAATATTAATAAAATTGCCAATGGTGATGTAAGTATTGAGGTTCTTGTTAAGGATGAAAAAGACGAAGTATCACCAGCATTAAATAAAGCTGCTGAAAATATTAGAGCATTAGTTGAAGATTCAAGTATGTTATCAAAAGCAGCAACAGAAGGCAAATTAAATACACGAGCAGATGCAGCTAAACATAGCGGAGATTTCAGAAAAATAGTAGAAGGTGTAAATGAATTAATTGAAGCTATGGTAAAGCCAATACAAGAAGTAAATAGAACAATGAGTGGAATTTCTAATGGAAATTTAGAGGTGAGAGTTGAGGGTGATTATAAAGGTGAATTTGGAGTATTAGCAAAAGCAGTTAATACTACAGGAGAAAGTTTAAGTGTTATAGTAGGAGAAATTGATCAGATTATTGGAGAAATTTCAAAGGGAAATCTTGTTATTGAAAATATTAAAGAATTTGATGGGAATTTCAAGAGCATTTCTGTTTCCTTAAATAGAATTGTAGATTCATTAAATGAAGTTCTTGGTGAAATAAATTCAGCGTCAGAACAAGTTTATTCAGGAGCAAGCCAAGTTTCAGATGCTAGTCAGGCATTATCAAGAGGAGCAACAGAACAAGCTAGTTCCATAGAAGAATTAACATCATCAATAACAGAAGTTGCCGCACAAACTAGAGAAAATGCAACAAATGCAAATCAAGCAAAAGAACTTGCCCTTAAGGTTAAAACAAATGCAGAAGAAGGAAATGAGCATATGAGTGAAATGCTTAAGTCTATGGGAGAAATAAATGAATCATCTGCAAACATATCAAAAATAATAAAGGTTATAGATGAGATAGCCTTCCAAACTAATATACTTGCTCTTAATGCAGCAGTGGAAGCAGCAAGGGCTGGTCAACACGGAAAAGGCTTTGCGGTAGTTGCAGAGGAAGTAAGAAATTTAGCAGCAAGAAGTGCTAATGCAGCTAAGGAAACTACAACTCTTATAGAAGGCTCTATTATTAAGGCTGAAAAGGGAACAGAAATTGCTAATAATACTGCAAAAGCTTTATATGAAATAGTTGATGGAGTATCGAAAGCTGCAACTCTTGTATCAGAGATAGCAGCGGCTTCTGAAGAGCAAGCTAGTGGCCTTACACAAATAAATATTGGAATTGAACAAGTATCACGTGTTGTTCAAACAAATTCAGCTACTGCTGAAGAGAGTGCTGCGGCAAGTGAAGAGCTTTCAAGTCAATCAGAGTTACTTAAAGATATGGTTGCAAACTTTAAGCTAAGGAGTAGTAGCAGTGAAAATAGCATTATGAATTTCAAGAATCCTAAAAGAAGCATAGCTTATAATTCAAAGAATAATAATGTACATAAAGAATCGGCAGCAACATTAAATAAATTACAAATTGATTTAAGTGATAGTGAATTTGGTAAATATTAATCTAAAGAATGTTTTTAATTTTATAAGCATATAAGGGGTGCAAATATATGAATTTGTTTATGAATCTAAAGATTAGAAATAAAATAATTTTGTGTTTTTTCTTAATAGTTATTATGATGGGAATGGTTGGATATGTAGGGATATCTAATATGCAAACTATTGGTAAGCTAGACAACGAATTATATACTGATAATACTGAGCCTATAACCTCAATTACCGTTGTTCAGGTAGATTTGCAAAAAAATAGAGTTAATCTTAGAAATATGATAATGGAGAATGATATTGACAAAAACAAAGAGAATAGAAAATTATTAACTGAAACTGATAATGAAATTGATAAATTTATGAATGACTTTAAAAATACAATAAAAGCTCAAAATATAATGGATGAGTACAATGAGTTAAAAGAAAATATAGATAAATATAGACCAGTTAGAGATAAAATAGCTGAATATGCAATGCGGAACAAAGATGATGAAGCAATTGCCCTTGTAAATGGTGATGGAAGTGTTCTTGCAAAAGCAATAGATACTTCAGCATCTAAGCTCATTGACCTTAAGGAAAACCAAGGAAAGAGTAAAGCTGAAACTAATATGAAAACTGTAAGTAATGCAACTATTTCAATGCTGGTAATTATTATTATAGGAATAATAATTTCTACAATTCTTGGATTTGTATTATCAAATTTAATTAGTAATCCAGTTAATAAGGTTAAGAATATACTAAAAGAAATTTCTAAAGGACATGTTAGGGATAGAGCAAATATAAGTACAAGAGATGAAATAGGAGAAATGGCTAGAACTATGGATGAACTTGCTGAAAATCTTCAAACCAAAATAGTTGCTGTAATGAATAGAATTGCTCAAGGTGATGTGAGCATGGATTTAGTTGAAATAGATGAAAAAGATGAAATAACGCCTGCTATGAATAAAATGATATCAAATATTAGAAATTTGGTAATGGATACAAATACTTTATCAAAAGCAGCTAAGGAAGGAAAGCTTGATGAAAGAGCTGATTCATCTATACATAGTGGAGATTTTCAAAAGATAATAGAAGGGATTAATGAATTAATTGAAGCTATGGCAAATCCGATTATGGAAGTTAATGAAGTTATGAAAGAAATGTCTAAAGGAAATTTAGATGTTTCAGTTAATGGAAATTATAAAGGTGATTTTGGGGCATTAGCTAACGCAGTTAATACAACAACTGATTCTTTAAATTCAGTACTTGGTGAAATAAATGGAGCAGCAGAGCAGGTGTTTTCAGGAGCAAGCCAAATTTCGGATGGAAGTCAAGCTTTGGCTAGAGGAGCTACTGAACAAGCAAGTTCCTTAGAAGAGTTAACAGCCTCTATAACAGAAATAGCAGCACAAACCAAAGAAAATTCTGGAAACGCAAATACAGCAAAAGAACTTGCATTGAAGGTTAAGGAAAATGCTAACGATGGAAATGAGCATATGAGTGAAATGCTTAAATCTATGGGAGAGATAAATGAATCATCGGCAAATATTTCAAAGATAATAAAAGTAATAGATGAAATAGCTTTTCAAACAAATATACTTGCTCTTAATGCAGCAGTGGAAGCAGCAAGAGCTGGACAACATGGAAAAGGTTTTGCAGTAGTTGCAGAGGAAGTAAGAAATTTGGCAGCAAGAAGTGCAAATGCAGCTAAGGAAACTACAACATTGATAGAAGGATCTATTAAGAAGGCCGAAAGAGGAACAGAAATTGCAAATAATACAGCAAAGGCTTTATATGAAATAGTTGATGGGGTATCAAAAGCTGCAATTCTTGTATCAGAAATAGCTGCATCGTCAGAAGAGCAAGCTACTGGAATTACCCAAATAAATGTTGGAATTGAACAGGTATCACAAGTGGTTCAAACTAATTCTGCAACAGCAGAAGAAAGTGCAGCAGCCAGTGAAGAGCTTTCAAGTCAATCAGAATTGCTTAAAAATATGGTTTCAAGTTTTAAACTAAAAAATTCTATTATGATGTCAGAAAAGGCTATTCAAGCACAAAGTTATATGCGAAAGCAAAATTATAATAGCATAAGTAATAATAAACCATATACAGAAGCTGCAAATTCTATTCAAAAAATCAGATTAGATTTAAGTGATAATGAATTTGGTAAATATTAATAATGAATTAGAATAAGGTTGGTGAATAATTAAATTGAGATTTGAGAAAATTGCTCTAGATACTATTATTAGCCATTTAGCTCTATTAGTAATTATTGTTGATAAAAATATGGATGTTAAATATAATAATTTAAATTCACAAAATATTAGCGAAAATGATGATGAGGGTCCAGGATATTATATAAATTGTTTCAACTCAAAGCATGGATGTGGTAAAAGTAAAGAATGTTTAAATTGTAGGTTAAGGCAGATCGTTATGGATACAATTAGAACGTTAAAACCTTGTGGGGATGAAGAAGTTGAAATTAATGTAATAGAAAACAATTTATCTAAAAAAGCGTGGTTTAAAATTCAAACAATTCCAATAAAAAATTTTGGAGAAGATCAAGTAATTGTTGGATTTACTGATATTACAGAATATAAAGAAAGGAATGAGGAGCTTATTAAACTTTCGAAAGCGGCGGATTCAGCCAATAAAGCAAAAAGTGAATTTTTGGCAAATATGAGCCATGAAATAAGAACTCCTTTAAATGGGATAATAGGTATGACAGATTTAACACTGGCATCAAATCTGTCAAGTGAACAAAGGGAAAATTTAAATATTGTAAAAAATTGTGCCCATAGTTTATTGTCTCTAATAAATAATATTTTAGATTTATCAAAAATTGAAGCTGAAAAAGTGTCAATAGAGCATATAGACTTTAAATTAGATGAATTAATAAAAAACGTTGTATACACAAATATTCCAAAAGCTAATCAAAAGTACATAGAAATACATTATGATATTGATGAAAAAATTCCTGAAATTTTAGTAGGTGACTTGCATAGATTAAGTCAAGTGTTAAACAATTTGATATCAAATGCTGTTAAATTTACTGAGAAAGGATTTGTATTAATAGAAGTTAAAGAAGTTGGCAGGACTAAGAATTTTTGTGAAATTGAATTTGCTGTAGAAGATTTGGGAATTGGAATTAGCAAAGATGAAATGAAATTACTTTTTAAAAGTTTTTCACAAGTAGATGGATCTATAACAAGAAAATATGGAGGGACTGGCCTTGGATTAGTAATTTCTCAAAAGCTTGTTAATTTAATGGGAGGAGAGATTAAGGTTGATAGTCAAAAAGGAATTGGCAGTAGATTTTATTTTACGATTAAATTAGAAGAAGCTAAAGAGGAAAAATTAGATTCAACAATTAATTCAGTATCTAATTGTGATAAAAAAGAAGAGAGTATATTGTTAGTAGAGGATAATAGTATAAACAAATTAGTAATTAAGAAAATGTTAAAGGAATTGGGATATGAAAAAATAAAAATTGCATCTAACGGTGTGGAAGCTTTAAAATTACTTGACGATAATAGATTTGATATAATTTTAATGGATATACAGATGCCAGAATTGGACGGAGTAGAAACTGTTAAAATTATTCGACGCAATGAAAAGGAATTGGGAATTCATACTCCTATTATTGCAACCACTGCATATGCACTAAAAGGCGATAAAGAAAAATTTTTATCACAAGGTATGGATGATTATATATCTAAACCTGTTGATATTAATGAATTAAGTAGAATATTAAAAAAGATTGAGGACTATTTAAGAAGTGATCAAGTAAATATAGTTCAAGATTATTTAAAACCTAAATTATATAAACAGGAAGATTCAATCGAAGACATTGAAGTTAATAAGAGGCAGTTACTAGATGAATTAGTTAAATTAAATTCATATTTTAATGAAAAGAATAGCAAAGTAGTAAATTATTTTAAAATTGAAAAAATTGCTCATAATATTAAAATAGAATGTGAAGCAAAAAATCTAAATCAAATAAAAACATTAGCTTTTAAAATTGAACTTGCAGCAAGAAAACAAGATAATAGTGGAATAAAAACTAATATAGATAAAATTCTTACTATACTGCAAAAGAAAAACTAAGATAAAAGATTTACATAATTGTTGTTGTTCTTTTGAATAGTTAATTAAGAAATAATGCACAGGGGAGTGGTTTTATGAAAATATTAATAGTAGAAGATGATTTATCAAGCAGAAAATTCTTATATAAGGTTATGTCTGAATATGGAGGATGTGATGTTACTGTAGATGGAATGGAAGGGTTAGATGCATTTATGATTGCATTGGATGATGGAGAACCATATGATTTAATATGTTTAGATATTATGATGCCAAAAGTAGATGGTGTAAAAGTTCTGAAAACTATAAGGGAAATAGAAAGACAGAGGAATATTGAAGGAGATAGTAAAGTAAAAATAATAATGACAACAGCGCTAAATGATGCAGAAATTGTTAAAAGTTCTTTTGATAGTGGATGTGAAGTTTATGCAGCAAAGCCTATAGATATAAAAAAATTAGAAAATGTTATGGAAAAATTAAACTTTACAAAAGGCAAAAAATAAATGAACTTTAATATTTATGAATATGTATTAGATCAGTTATACTTAATATTATTAGGTATAGCTGATCTATTTTTTAAAGAAGATATTAATCTTTTGTAAGTAAGCGTATATTCTTACCTATAATTTTTATTCCTTTTTCAATATCTTCATCAGTTACTCTTCCAAAACCAATTCTAAAAGTATCGCTTCCAGTAATAAATTTAGAAGTATTTTGCATATTTTCATAAAAAATATCTCCAGGCATAAATAGAACATTATCTTTATAGCATAAATCTAAAAGTTTGCGTGCGTCTAAATTATTTTTTAATTTTACAAAGATATGAAGACCACCTTCTCCAGTGATATATTCATATGGAATATATTTCTCTACCAAATTCACTACAAGATTGTATTTGTCTCGATAGTATTTTCTAACATTTTTAACATATCTGTTAAAGGCTCCACTTTTTAAATAATAATAAAAAGCACTTTGGTCAAGAAAGGAAGAATGAATATTTTTACCGCGTTTTACACTTTCTAAAATATCTACCAGTTTATCATCAGCTAATATCCATCCAATTCTTAACCCTGGAAATAGAATTTTTGAAAGGCTTCCAATATAGATCACTCCATTACCACTACCACATAAGGATGCAATTGGATCAATAGGGGAACTGGTATATAACAATTCTTCGTTAAACCCATCCTCTATTATAGGAACAGAAAATTTACGGAAAAGTTTATAAATTTCTTTCCTGCGTTCGGTCTTCGTAACTATACCAGTTGGATTATTATATGAAGGGATTAAATATCCAAATTTGGGGTTGTGATTACTTAATGCTTCTTCAAGAGACTTTATATTTAAACCTTCTTTGTCCATTTTAACTTGAACAATTTTAAGGCCATAAGCTTTCATTATCTTTAAAGCAGTATTATGTGTTGGTTCTTCACATATAATTGTGTCACCTTCATTAGTTAAAGAACTTATAACTATATCAAAGGCTTCAGTAAATCCATTTGTTATTAATATATCTTTATTAATAGTATTAATCTGCTTTTCTTTCATGTACTCTAAGAAATAATCAATTAAAGGTTTATACCCCTTAGCATATCCATAATTAAGTAAATTAGCACCTTCATAAGTCCAAGCGTCTAAGAATGATCTTTTGAAATCATCAAGATTAAAAAGATGACTCTCAGGAGAAATGGACTTAAAAGATATCATACCTTTTTTATATGGAAGTTCACTTTTTACAATATCAAATTTTTTTAAAGTGTCTCCATATGCATTTATTCGTTTAATATAATCTACATTATATTCATAATTTTCATTTTCACCTTCAATCAGAACGAAAGTACCTATACCTCTTTTGGTAATAATTATCCCCATACTTTCAAGCTCTTCGTAAGCAGAAATAACTGAATTCCTGCTGATATTTAAAAATTTACTAACCTCTCGTGTAGAAGGAAGTTTACTATCTTTTTTTAATTCTCCATTTTTTATTCCTTGTTTGATATGTTTTTCTATTTGAAGATATATTGGTTCATCTTTTTTTACAACAAGATTAGAAAATATCAATGTCTGAGCACCTCTCTCCTTAAGAAATTATCATTAGTATTATATCAATTTCTGTACATACTTTACAATATTAACAGAAATATAACAATAATTATTAAGATTTAACTTGAAATATAAGTCGAAGAATGAAAGATTTTAATGGAAAATTTAAGATAATTAACAATATTTGATTTACTATGGCTAAAATTGTAGAAAATGTATTTCAAATATGATAAAATCGATATGACAATTACTTTATTTTATTTTCGCATATCATAAAAAATTGCATAATGGGGGGAAGCTTAAAATGTGGAAAAAGTTATCTTTTAAAATGAAATTGTTGTTTAGTGTTTTACCTATAGTAATAATTGGGATGCTAGTCTTAAGCATAACTGCAATTTACCAGTTTAGACAAACTATAAGAACAGAAGTTATTAATGATAAGGCAGTAGAAACAAAAACTATGTCTGAAAATGTTAATGGTTGGCTTGAAGGAAAGCTTCTTGAAGTAAGAAATTCAACCAATACGCCTACAGCAAAGGCCATTGAAACTGATATTGCATCAGTAGATAAATTTAATTCTGATAGAATTAAAGCCTTTGAAAAAGAATATCCTGGAGAGTATGATAACGCGGCAGCAACATTATTCAATAATGATGGGAAATCGAGAGCTCAGTATGCAAATGGAAATTTTGTTAACGGAGATGTGGCAGAAAAACCTTGGTATAAAACTCTTATGAGTGGGGCATCTTTTGTTATTTCAAATCCTGTTATATCAAAGGGAACTGGTAAAGCACTAGTAGTTATTGGAGCCCCTATTAAAAATGAACAAAATAAATCAATTGGTACAATGATATCTGGAGTAAATTTAGCCTATATTCAAGATAAGATTAAAGCTTTTAAATTTGGAGAAAAAGGATATAGTTTATTAATTGGTCAAGATGGTACATTCATTGTTAATCCTGATGAATCTTTGGTTATGAAAGCTAAAATAGCTGATGCTGAAGATTCTAATGTAAAAGAACTAGGAAATAAGATGCTTCAAACTGACACAGGAACATTTACTTTTAATCAAGGTACCGAGAAATATATTGCTTTTTATAATAAAGTACCTTTATCAGGATGGAGTTTAGCAAGTGTAGTTTCAGAGGACGAATTATTAGCAGCTTCTAATAAACTTATGACAACACTTCTTTTAATAACTGTTGTTATTGTAATTTTAATTGCAGGAATCATAATATTAGTTGCTAAAAGAATTACAGCGCCATTAAGAAGATTATCAGAGTTTTCAGAAGAAATTGCAGCTGGTAATCTTACAGTGCAATTAGAGTTAAAATCAAATGATGAAATTGGAAAGGTTGGACGAAGTTTAAACAATACAACAAGTAAATTAAAGGAAATGATAGGTGCAATAAGTGATTCGGCTAATGAAGTAAGTAACTTATCAAGCAACTTGATTGTAGCAACAGAGGAGTCTTTAAGAGGAACTGATGAAGTGTCAAAGAGTATGCAGGAAATAGCTTCTGGTGCTGTTGCACAAGCAGAAAGTGCTGGTAAAGCTTCTACAGCAACAGAAGAACTTGTTGATAAGATAAGTGAAGTTACAGCAAAGTATGGTCATATGACGGAAATGGTGGAAGATTCTAAAAAAGTAAGTAGCTCTGGGGCGAAAGGAGTTAAGGAAGCAATTGAAAGTATTCAAATTATAGCTTCAACTAATAAAGCTAATGTTGAAGAAGCTAGAGAATTATTAGAAAAATCTAAAGAGATTGGACAAATAGTGTTTGTAATTAAGGATATAGCAGAGCAAACAAATCTATTAGCTTTAAATGCTGCTATTGAAGCTGCAAGAGCTGGTGAACAAGGGAAAGGCTTTGCAGTTGTTGCTGAAGAAGTTAGAACTTTAGCAGAAGAATCAAGTGAAGCTTCGAATAGAATAGCTGCTTTAATAAATGGAATTCAAACCCAAATTCAAAATATTGCAGAACAAATGGATAGTGGTACAAGTAATGTAGTGCATGGAGTTGAGGTTGCAACTTTAGTTGGTGAAAATTTTGGGCAAATTGAAAACACCTTTAATAAAATTAGTTCTATTGTTGAAGAAGTGTCTCAAGCTACAAAAGAAATGTCAAATAAAGCTAATACAACAAGTGATGTAATAAATAATGTGGCAGCAGTAACAGAAGAAAATTCAGCAGCAACAGAAGAAGTAACAGCTGCAAATGAAGAACAGACAGCTTATATACATCAAATTGGAGAAACAGCAAATAGATTAGATCGACTTGTTGAAACTTTAAAAGATACAGTAAACAAATTTAAAATATAGAGATATCCAAAGCGAGAATTAGACTTATGCGAAAATTACCGAAATCAAATGCATTTATCTTCCACAGGACTAGTGAAATTTTCGCTGGAAGGTTCTAAATGGCGGCTTGTAGTCATTTCAGCGT
>NZ_JAKJJY010000042.1:0-17502 GCF_022320955.1 Clostridium sp. YIM B02555
GAAAGTTAAGGTCTATAGCGCCGATGGTACTGCATGGGAGACTGTGTGGCAGAGTAGGACGTTGCGAGGTAAGTTAAAAAGATAGTTGTAATAACTGTCTTTTTTTATTTCTATTCTTAAATTGTTTTAAAAAGCAATTTAAGAGATAAAGTTAATATAATTATTAACATAATAGAGAAATAATCCACAATAAATTTAATTTCTTTGTGGATTATTTCTTGTTTATGTGGATATGTGTGCATAAAATTTAAAATATAAATTAATATTTGATTATGTAAAGATTAATTTATTTATATATTAGATATGGAATATAGTTTTCTAATAGCATTTTTTGCAACTTTTATAGCATTTTTAACTATATACTATGCAAAAAAATTATAATAATATATTTATAAAGATAAGTAAGGTTAATTGAAAGACTATAAGATAAGTAATGAATTAGTATTTTAGAAAATATTAAAATAGTGTATAAGAAAATGAAATAATATATCTTTTTTATTATAAGTATTAATAGGCAATTTAATTATATATTCAGTCGTTCTGTAAAAGCGTTTCATTTACAACAATCTAATTAAATGTTATAATTATTGTAATTTAATAACAGAAACCTTAGGTAGAGGTGCTATATATAATTAGTACTTATTATGAGTTGGCAAACATTGATTAATAAGGAAAGGTAATATGGCCGAAGATTTAAATTATGCAAAAATTTATTTCTGGGTATGCATAAAATATATGTATGACTGTCACGAAAGTGGAGAGCTAACAAGGATTTAGTCAAATTTAGAATAATAATGAAATTATTATTTATTGTTGTATTTTGATTTTAAATAAAGCTTTATATGATTAACTCTGCCCGTTAGTACCTGCTAACGGTTTTTCTTTTGTTAAAAACTAATTTGAGGAGTGTAATATTATGAAAATTGAAGGAGTACTAGTGCCACTAATAACACCATTTAAAGATGGACAAGTAGATTTAAAATCTTATAAAAGGATGATTGATCACTATATTGAAGAAGGTGTAACAGGAATTATGCCATTAGCAACAACAGGTGAATGTCCTACAATTCTACCAAATGAATATGATGAAGTTTTAACTAAAACTCTAGAGTATTGTAATAATAGAGTACCAATATATGTTGGATTGGGAGGAAACAATACTAGTGAGGTAGTAAGTAAGTTAAAAGTGGTGGAAAAGCATAAAGTTAATGGTATATTATCTGTAGCTCCATATTATTCAAGACCTAATCAGAGAGGAATTTACGAACATTTTAAATGTATATCTGAAGCAACTGATTTAGATATAATACTATATAATATACCTTACAGGACTGGAACTAATATTGAAAATGAAACTGTAGAAAAGCTGGCAGAACTTAAAAATATAGTTGCAATAAAAGATTGTTCAGGAAATATAAAACAAACAATTGAATTATTATTAAATCCACCAAAGGATTTTTCTATATTAACAGGCGAAGATGCACTTTTTTATACAACACTTACAATGGGAGGACAAGGTGGAATCATGTCTTCTGCTCATTTAAAGACTAAAGAATTTATTGAAGTGTACAATTTGATTAGAGCGAATAATCATCAAGAAGCACTGGAAAAGTGGAAATCATTACAGAATATGATTCCTCTATTATTTGCAGAACCTAATCCAACACCAGTAAAATATTGTTTGAAAAAGTTAGGTCTTATAGATTCAGATGAGGTTAGACTTCCATTAGTAAATATTACTGATGAATTGAAAATTAAATTAGATAATGTTATAAGTAGTTAATAGAAATATAAAATTTAATCCTATATTTAATTGTCATAAATGTACTCCTATTGTCAAAAAAATGAATATTTTGCTTTGACTACTATATTAATTAGGAGTAATATAAAATCTGAACAATTGAATAAGGATGTGATTAAAAATGATGCCTAAGTTCTTTTCTATGATTAAGAACGGGGAAATTACTAAAGAACAAGTTATGAAGGATATTATTGCAGGTGTTATTGTAGCTATAATAGCAATACCATTATCAATAGCACTTGGAATATCTTCTGGTGTATCACCAGAAAAAGGACTCATAACTGCTATTTTCGCGGGATTTATTATTTCATTTTTGGGAGGAAGTAGAGTTCAAATAGGAGGACCTACAGGAGCCTTTGTTGTTATAATTTATTCTATAATTCAGGAATATGGATTAAATGGACTCATCACCGCGACAATAATGGCTGGAATTATAATGATAATAATGGGATTATTAAAGTTTGGTTCGCTGATTAAGTATATACCTCAAACAATAACTATAGGATTTACAGCAGGTATAGCTGTAACATTAATGTCAACACAAGTTAAAGATTTTTTAGGTTTAAAAATTGATAATGTACCAGCAGAGTTTTTTGCAAAATGGAACAGTTATTTTTCTAATATGGGAACACTAAATATATATTCTCTAGCAATTGGAATAATTTCTGTTATTATAATAATTGTTTGGCCTAAGATTAATAAAACTATACCAGGATCTATGATTGCATTAATTTTAGCAACTCTTGCTGTAAAGCTGTTAGATTTGCCAGTAGATACAATAGGAAGCAGATTTCAAGATATTTCATCAACAATATCAGCGCCTGTGTTGCCACAGCTTAGCATGAGTGTAATAAATAAATTATTCAGTCCTGCCATGACAATTGCTATTTTAGCTGCTTTAGAATCATTGCTGTCAGCAGTAGTAGCAGACGGAATGATTGGAGATACTCATGATTCTAATATGGAACTTGTGGCGCAAGGGATAGCTAATATTACATCAGGATTATTTGGCGGAATACCTGCTACAGGTGCTATAGCAAGAACTGCTGCTAACGTAAGAACAGGAGGAAGAAGTCCTATAGCAGGAATGGTACATGCTATAACATTATTAATTACTATGTTAATTTTAATGCCTCTTGCTAAAATGGTACCAATGACTGTGCTTGCTGCAATATTAGCAGTTGTATCATATAATATGTCACAATGGAGAGCTTTTAAAGGCTTATTAAAAGCACCTAAAAGTGATGTTATTGTATTATTAGTTACATTTATAGGAACTGTTATATTTGATTTAGTAGTTGCTATAGGTATTGGAATGGTCATGACAGCATTTTTATTTATGAAGAGAATATCAGATACTACACAAATCAGAGATTTAGTAGAGGAAAAAGTTTTTGATGAAGAAACAACTGCAATATTAGAAAAAACAGATGGAAGAATACGAGTATATCAAGTAAATGGTCCAATGTTTTTTGGAGTTGCACAAGAATTTATTTGTAAGATAAAAGAAATTGAAGCTTCTGTTGGGGTTGTAATTTTGGATATGAGACATACCCATGCGATAGATGCTTCTGCAATAGATGCATTAACCAGATTACTTAAACATTGTGATGCGAATAATATAAAGCTTTGTTTAACCCACGTACAAGAGCAGCCAATGAAGGTATTACATCGAATGGGCTTTGCAGTTCAACTTGGAGTAAGTCATATATATGAAACTAAAACAGAGGCAATAGAGAAAGCTTATGATTATTTAGAACAATTAGAAGCATAGGAACTAATTAATATATTTAGAGTAGCGAGGTATAATTTATGGAACATGATTGGGAGAGAACATTCCCATTTTTAGAGATTGATGAGAATATAGTCAGTAAACTATTTGAAGGTATATTACAAGAAAATAATATTGTAAATATAACACCAGTTGATGAGGGATGTAGAACCACAAATTATATTATTTCAACTAATAATATTAATAAAAAATATCTTTTGAAAATATTTTTTCCTGTGGAACAAAATTATATGAGAGAAATTAAATTATTGACTATGTTGAAAGAAAATAAAGCTATACCAGTTCCTAAAATATATAAGATTAGTAGAGATGAACTAATTGAAAATAGGGAATATGCAATCTATGAATATATGAATGGACAGACTTTGGGTAAAGTCGTAAGTGATGGATATAAATTAGAAGACGGCTTTGTTAAAAGTGTTGCAAGAACACTAGCAAAAATACACAGCTATAAATTTGATAAGGTCGGATTTTTAGATAAAAATTTACATGTAATAGACAACTTTCCTCCACTTATAAAGTGGTATGAAATTTTAATGGGGGATATGGCAAAAAAGAGATTGGGTAAAGACATTGTAAATAAAATTTGTCGATTAGTAAAACAAAATGATGAAATTTTATTGGAATTGGATAAGGATATTAGATTAGTGCATGGCGACTTTCAAGGTACAAATATTTTGATAGAAAATGGACATTTATCTGGAGTTTTAGATTGGGAATTTGTAATGGCAGGACACCCTATTGCTGATATAGGGCAGTTTTTTAGATATGAAGAATATTTCAATAAAAGTCTAATTAATGTGTTTAAAGAAGAATATAATAATAATTCAGATTACAAGCTTAGTGATAACTGGTATAAAGTGAGTAAACTTCGTGATTTGACTAATTTAATTCAATTAATCAATACTGAAGACGACATGCCTAATAAGCATAAGCATATAAAGAAGATGATAATTAGTACTATAAACAATTTTGATTAGAAATTAAACAAAATTGAAATTAATATGAAAAAATTGTTGACAAAAGTTAATTCGCCTTATATACTATGAAATAAGAACAATGGTGTTTGATAAGCGTACTGCTAAGTATGCGGATCAAACACCTTTTTATTTTACATTATTATTTCAAATAATGTAATAATGAAGCAGATTTTATAATTGTTGTATTAGGGAACGAGCGCGCAGTTACCTAGGGCTAACATTTATTTAAAAAAAGAAAAAATAAGTAATTTGAATTTATAATTTTTGGTTTAGTATTTATATATTAAGGAGGAATATTTATGGAAATTAATTCAGGTGATATCAGTTTTGTTATACTTTGTTCAGCACTTGTACTTTTAATGACGCCAGGTCTTGCATTCTTTTATGGAGGAATGGTTCGTAGGAAAAATGTTTTAAATACACTAATGTCTTCAATGTTTATTTGTGGATTAGCTTCTGTAATGTGGGTATTAGTAGGCTATTCAATGTCTTTTGGTGATGATATTGGTGGAATAGTAGGGGGACTTAATTTCTTTGGATTCAATGGTGTAGCAGGAGCGCCTTCTGCATATGCGCCAACTATACCTCATATGCTTTTTGCAGCTTTTCAAATGATGTTTGCAATTATAACTCCAGCACTTATAACTGGATCTTTAACTGGAAGAATGAAATTTTCAGCATTATTTATTTTTATAGGATTGTGGTCGCTATTAGTATATTATCCATTAGCTCATATGGTATGGGGTGGTGGAATAATAGGAGCTTTAGGAGCTGTTGATTTCGCTGGTGGAGATGTTGTTCATATTAGTTCAGGAGTTTCAGGCCTTGTAGCTTGTATTATGTTAGGTAAGAGACGTGGATATGGTATGATGTCTTATAAACCACACAATATTCCTTTTGTAGTTCTTGGAGCAGCATTACTTTGGTTTGGATGGTTTGGATTTAATGCAGGAAGTGCATTAGCAGCTAATGAATTAGCAGTGCATGCTTTCATGACAACAAATACTGCAGCAGCAACAGCAATGCTTTCATGGATGTTAATTGAAAAAGTTAAACATGGAAAACCAACAGTACTTGGTGCAGTAACAGGAGCAGTTGTAGGTCTAGTTGCAATTACACCTGGTGCAGGGTTTGTACCACTTTGGAGCTCAATTATAATAGGAGCTATAGTATCTCCAATTTGTTACTTCTTCATGGGAGCAGTAAAATCAAAATTTGGTTACGATGATGCTCTTGATGCTTTTGGATGTCATGGAATTGGAGGAGTATGGGGAGGAATTGCAACTGGACTATTTGGACAAACAGCAATTAACTCTGTAGCTAAATGGGATGGATTGTTCTTTGGAGATGTGCATCTTTTAATTGCCCAAGTTGAAGCTATTGTAATAACAGTATTATTTGCAGGTATAATGACATTTATAATACTAAAAGTTATGAAATTATTTATGAGCATTAGAGTTGAAAGTTCAGAAGAAGCTGATGGCCTTGATGTAGCTGAACACGGTGAAACTGCTTACCCAGCATTTAATGGATTAGACTAGTCAGGGCATATGAATATAAATTAATAATATAATATATGTTGTAATAAAGAATTCATTTTAAAATAATTTATGGTATAATTTTTAGATAAAGACTCAATAAGACAACATATATTTATATTATAATGGATGATTAGGGAGGAAATAATTATGAAAAGAATAGAAGCAATTATAAGACCTTCAAAACTTGAGGATATTAAAGAAGCATTAAAAAATAATAATATAAATGGTGTAACTATAAGCCAAGTTATGGGTTGTGGTCAACAACGTGGATGGAAAGAATATCACAGAGGTACTGAGATAGTAACTAATGTATTACCTAAAATAGAAGTTAAAATAGTGGTTGAAGATGAGAAAGTGGAAGACGTTATAGAATTAATCACTAAAATTGCTAGAACTGGTGAAGTTGGGGACGGAAAAATTTTCGTTGTGGATATAGCAGAATGTGTAAGAATTAGAACTGGAGAAAGAGGAAATTCAGCTCTTTAATTCTTGGAAGGTTAAAATTTAAATATATACTATAATTAAACAGTAGATAATATTGTGTTAAGCAAAATTATCTACTGTTTTTTCGTTTTTAGGAGCTATAATTAAGTTAAAGTTTAGGAAAAATTTTAAAATCAGCAGAAACATATAGTCCTGTGAAACAGATTATTTTATGTGGAATGTGGTTTAGAGTTTAAATATATTCAAAAATAAAAAAGATATTTTCATGATTAAGAATTAAAATATTTGAAATACTAGTATTAGGTTTGAATACAGATAATAAAAGGGGGATGATTTTAATGAATGATAAAGAAATTTTTTTAGAGATTGAACAACATTTATTAAATGATAATAAACCATCTAATTATTTAGAAGAAGCTTTAAAAAATCACTTGCTAGATAATTATCCTTTTTCAATGATTAAAGATTTGCAGGAGGTTGATCAGAATCCCAAATATCATCCTGAAGGAAATGTCTTTATTCATACAATGATGGTAGTTGATGAAGGTGCAAAGTATAGAGAAAAAAGCAGAGATAAGCGTGTATTTATGTGGTCACTTCTATTACATGATATAGGCAAAAAGCCAACTACTAAGCTTAGAAAAGGAAGATTAACCTCTTATAATCATGATATTGTTGGAGCTGATATGACTGTAAAGTTCTTAGAACATTTTAATGAAGATGAGGCATTTATTGAAGAGGTACGAGGTCTTGTAAGATGGCATATGCAAAGCTTATTTGTTACTAAAGATATGAAGTTTCAAAATATTGGTGACATGCTAAAAGATGTTAATATTAATGAAATAGTACTAGTTTCACTTTCTGATAGATTGGGAAGAGGAAATTTAAATTATAAAGAAATTGAGGATACAAGAGTTCAGATAAAGAAATATAAAGAAAAACTAAGCAGCTTTAAGAAATGAAGTTGAAGATTAAAGACGACTTTTCTTCGGCAAATCAACTCTATTTATGGAATAAATAGTTTAAACAAATTGAAAAATTATAAATACTATATAGGTATTAGAAGCTTTTTATCTTGTAACTAGAAATCCATAAATATGAGGAGGAAAGTATGTTTAAAATTTTTTCATTTAGAATAGGTGACACCTTTAACTTAAATAATCTGCAAAAAATTAGTGATATTATGAGTTCTGTTCTAGAGAATATAGATATTAGCGAATTTCAAAATACTGATAATGGGAATTTGGAAGAAGGAATTTATGAAAGAAAAGAAGATGAAAATAATGATTTTATTGAATTGGAGCAATATGAGGATATGTACCTATTAAATATCAATTTAAAAGGGATTGACCTTAGAGAATTAAGTATAAGATATGATCCAGGAATATTAGAAATAAATTTAAATAGGTCTGAATTAGTGAATAGAGGAATTGGGATATTAACAAGTAAGGTGCTTGTAAAAAAGTCATACAATAAGAAATTTGAAAATATTGAAGATATAGAGACAAGCCAAATACTTAAGAATATTGATAATGGAATTCTTAGTATTAGAATGCCAAAAAAGTATGCACTAGATGGCGTTGTAGATGTGAATTTTTATGAAGATAATGTAGATAACTAAGCAGATATGTGGATAAATAAATAAAATATTGTGGATAGAAATTAGAAATGTAATAAGTGAAGATATTAAAAAAGAACAACAAAAAAAGGGAGGATAAACCTAGGAGAATTCCTAAAAATAATCTTCCCTTATGTAAGAATAATTAATTAACTTATAATTATTTCTTACGCTTATTGGCTACTTCAACATTAACTTTCTTTTTGTTGATCTTTCCGCCAGGACATTTATTTATTATTTTGGCAGCTACAGTTTCATCAACTGTTACAAATGAGAAGTTTTCCATAAGGTCTATTTGACCAATTGCAGAAGCACTAATTCTTGTCATGTCTTTAATGTAATTAATCAATACCTTTGGAGTTAATCCATCTCGTTTGCCGACAGAGAAAAATAAACGTACATCTTCTTTCTTAGGTGCATCAAGCTTATTTGCACTATAGTCAAATACACTTTCAGATTGGAATTTAATTTTCATTAAAGCTGCAATAATTGATACTGGATCATGAGCTTCAGTTAATTCTATTGCACTTGGGATAAACTTTGTAAGTTCACCAGCTTCAATAGTTTTTTCAACTTCGGAAACCATGTTTTTGAATTTCTTATTGTTGATTTCTTCAGCAGTTGGAACAGGTTTTTGAGTAATTTGACTCTTTGTAACATTTTGAATTTGCTTAAGCATTGCAAAATCTTTTGGAGTTACTAATGAGTACGCAGTACCACTCTTGTTTGCTCTACCAGTTCTACCTATTCTATGAACATAAGATTCAACATCTTGAGGTAAATCATAGTTAAATACATGAGTTACTCCCTCAACATCAATACCTCTAGCAGCAACATCAGTTGCAATTAATAAGCTTAATGTTCCTTCTTTAAATTTATTTAAGGTAGTTAATCTATGAGCTTGAGTCATATCTCCGTGCATTCCTTCAACCATGTAACCTTTTGATTGTAGTTCTTGTACAAGCTCATCAACGCCTCTTTTAGTTCTACAAAATATTATAGCAGAACTAGGATTATCTGAATCTAATAATCTGCAAAGAGCTTCTAATCTATGCTTGTTATTAATCATAAAATAACTTTGTTCGATTTTAGATACAGTTAAAGAACTTTTCTTTATCGAAACATGCTGTGCATCTGCTTTCATATATCTCTTAGCAAGTTTTTTTATTTGATCAGGCATTGTTGCTGAAAATAGTAAAGTTTGTCTTTCTGTTGGTGTATGACTAAGAATTTCTTCTATATCATCAATAAATCCCATATTAAGCATTTCGTCAGCTTCATCTAGAACTAAAAATTCAATGCTATCTAAATGAAGGCATTTTCTCTTTATAAGGTCAAGCATACGTCCAGGAGTACCAACAACTATGTCTACAGTACCTTTTCTTAAAGCTCTAATTTGTCTGTCTATTGAATCTCCACCATAAACAGATAATACTTCAGTTTTTTCATACTTAGACAATCTTTGTATTTCTTCGTTAACTTGAACTGCAAGCTCTCTTGTTGGTGCTAAAACAAGAGCTTTAATCCCTTTTTTATCACTCATTTTTGTAAGGATTGGTAAGCTGTAAGCAGCAGTTTTTCCGGTACCAGTTTGAGCCTGCCCAATTAGGTCAGCTCCACTAAGGGTTACAGGTATACTTTGTTCTTGTATTTGAGATGGTTCCGTAAAACCAAGGTCTGATATTGCTTTTACAATACTCTCCTTTAGACCTAATGTAGCAAATTGATTATCATTCATTAAATATCCTCGTTTCTATATTTTAAAATTGGTCGCTCCCCTTTAATTTACTAATTAAAGGAATATATAAATTGCAAGAATAATTCTTAATTTCTAGTATTGAAATGCCAAAAAATTTAAACACAATTGTGAATTGCAACATATATAAGTCAAATGAATTTATTATAACATATTATACGAAACTATGTCAAAAAAATTTAATATATGTTATAATATTTTTTAGTAATCCTTACATGAATTAATTATGATGGAATGGACTGTATTAGGTAGCTTCTCTAGCTCGTCCTTAGTTAATTTATCTACATATATAGTAGGATGAATTATTAATTCTATATCGGCGCCTTTAATTCTATTATTATTTTCTTCTAGGAGCTTATAGGTTCCGTTTATTGTTAATGGTACTATTGGACATTTTGATTTTGTCGCTAGTTTGAAACTGCCGCTTTTAAATTCATCAATAGACTTGCCTTTACTTCGTGTACCCGATGGGAAAATAACCATAGAGTGGCCAGACTTCAATAAATTTATACCGTCAACTATTGCTTCCGCAGATTTTCTTAAATTATCCCTATCCATGAAGATACAATTTATATATTTCATCCAAGTGCTTATGAAAGGCCAATTTTCAAGCTCTTTCTTTGCGATAAAGCCCTTTGGCATGTCGATAACACCTAATAATAATGGAATATCAAAATTGCTTTCATGATTTGAAACAAATAATACAGTTTCATCTTTAGGAATATTTTCTAGACCTATAACATTAACTTTAGCACCAGCTATTTTTAAAATAAATTTAGCCCATGTATGGGTTACTTTATGAATGAAGTTATTTCTTCCTTTTATATTATTGGTAAAAGTTAAAAATTTTATTCTAATTCTAAAAATAGAAGCAAAAACTAAACTAAGGATCATACCTGAATAAAATAATAAAGTTCTCAGCATTAAATATTACACTTCCTTCAATATAATAATTTTACACTAATCAGTATAATATAAAAATTATTATATTAAAAGAATAAAAAAGTTATACGATTATTAAAATAGATAAATTTAATAATATTTTAAGTAAAACATAGGGAAAAATATTATTAAAATAAGGTATAATATATAATACATTAATTAATTCGATGAAATAAGGTAGAAAAATAATTTACATAGGTAGGAGAGTTTTAATGAATTTAAACAATACATTAGATATTCAGGAAAGGAACGATGACGAAATAATAGGATTAACATCAAAGGAAGTTAAGAAAAGAATAAAAGAAGGCAAAGTTAATCATATTCCTAAAACTCCATCAAGAACTATAGCTCAAATAATAAGAGCAAATTTATTTACAAAATTTAATGCTATAAATTTTACTCTTGCAGCGGCAATTATTATAGCTGGCTCACCTAAGAATGCTATTTTCGTAGGTGTTATTATTGTAAATACATTAATTGGAGTAATACAGGAAATTAAAGCTAAACATACATTAGAAAAGTTATCTGTTATTAGTGAAGCTCATGCAAAAGTCATTCGTGATGGTGAAATAAAAGAAATTTCCATAGAAGATATCGTGCTTGATGATGTAATGTATTTAGAAGCAGGTATGCAGATACTAGCAGATGCTGAAGTTATACAAAGTAATGGACTTGAAATAGATGAATCAATGCTTACTGGGGAAGCAGATGCAATCTCTAAGCATTATAGTGAAAAGTTACTTTCAGGAAGCTTTGTTGCATCAGGAGAAGGTTATGCAGTTGTAAGAAAAGTTGGAAAAGAAACTTATTCTTCTACACTTGCAGAGGAAGCAAGGCAATTCAAAATAATAAATTCAGAATTGCAAACAGCTATAGATAAAATATTTAAAGTTATAATATGGATAGTACCACCATTATCATTATTGCTAATAATAACTCAATTAAGAATCCCTGAGAATACTTGGCAGGATGCATGTATAGGTGCAGTGTCAGGAATTGTTGGTATGGTGCCTGAAGGACTTGTATTGTTAACGAGTGCTACATTTATCGTTTCGATTGTTAAGTTATCTCAATATGATACCTTAGTGCAGGAATTATGTGCTACAGAGGTTTTGGCAAGGGTGGATGTATTATGTTTAGATAAGACAGGAACAATAACACAAGGAGATTTAAGACTAGCTGAAGTTAAAAATATAGGCTGCCGAGATTCAGGAGAAATAGATAATATATTAGCGGCTTTAATTCATAATTTACCTTGTAATAACCCAACACAAAAGGCTATTTTAGATAGATATAAAGGTTATGATAAAAGTTTAGTATGTACAGATAAGATTCCATTTTCATCAAAAAGAAAGTGGAGTGGTGCTACTTTTGATGGAATTGGAACCTGGATTTTAGGTGCACCTGAAATCATATTAAATAAACAATATCACTTTATAGAAAATCTAGTTAAAGAAGAAGCAAAGAAGGGCAAGAGAGTCTTGTTGTTAGCTAATCTTCACAACAAATTAAGTGAAAAATTAGAAGGAAATATAGAAAGTGTTGCATTAATATTAATTGAAGATATTATAAGGGAAGCAGCACCAGATGTATTAAGATTCTTTAGTGAACAAGGTGTTGATGTAAAAATAATCTCTGGAGATAGTCCTATTACTGTATCAGAGGTTGCAAGAAGAGCTGGCGTAGAGCAATGGGAAAAATATATTGATGCAAGAGAATTGCCAGAAGACCATGAAGAACTTAAAAAAGTAATTAATGATACAACTGTTTTTGGAAGAGTAACTCCACATCAAAAGAAAAAAATAGTTACAGTTCTTCAAGAAATGGAGCATACTGTTGCCATGACAGGTGATGGAGTAAATGATGTACTTGCTTTAAAAGCTTCAGATTGTGGAATAGCTATGGCAAATGGATCTGATGCAACAAAAGCAGTAGCACAGTTGGTATTAATGAAATCAGATTTTTCTGCACTTCCTAAGGTACTTGAAGAAGGAAGAAAGCAAATTAATAATTTAGAGAGAGTTTCAGAATTATTTTTATCAAAAACAATATATTCAGGGATTTTAGCTCTTATGTGTTCAGTGTTATTCTTAGAATATCCAATATTGCCAATTCAATTATCTTTGGTAGGAAGCTGTGCAATAGGAATTCCATCTTTCTTTTTAGCGTTGTTACCTAGTACTGGAGGAGTAAAGAAAGGCTTCTTAACAAGAATAACCACAGTAAGTATACCAAATGGAATATTGCTGGCATTGTTTACTGTAATAACCTTCGTATTGTCTCTTAGAATAAATGCATCTTTGGATTATAGCAGGACCTTATCAGTATTGATGTTTTCTGGTATAAGCATGGTAATTTTATTTAGGGTTGCAAAACCTTTGACAAAGTTCAAAACTATAATGTGCTTATCTATGTTTGGGATTATAGTGCTTGCATTTATAACTCCTATTGGAAGAGAAATATTTAGTTTATCTGTGATAAATATAAAAGATTGGGCAATATCTTTAGCTGTAATAATATTATCAGGTCCATTAATTACAAAGATAGTTGATATTTTTAGAGTTAGAGTTAATAGAAAATTTAAAGTAAAAACAATTTAAGTATTAAGTATTTCCGAGGAAATGAGATAGCTAATCTAATAAAATCCTTGCAAAATACCAGTATTTAGTATATAATTTATAGTATTATTAAGAAGAGGAGGTGGAATCATGGCTAATATAGTTGGTAGTTTTAAAATCGTTGTAAGCAAGAAAGAAAAGTTCGGTAGTGGATTGTTTACAAAATTTGCATATGCTCAATTTAACGGGGGAAGTGCGTCCATTTTTAGAATAAGTACTGACTATAGTATGAATCCATGATTCCATGTCTTTAGGTAAATTGAATTTTTTGAAATTCATATACTGATAAGTTAAGCTTTTTGGGACTCAAGGTTTTTATACTTGGGTCCTTTTATATTACTTATTTTAAGGGTTTTAGCTAAACTTTGATGTGTGAATTTTGAATATCAATAAGGTTATAACCAAAAATCTAAGATGCGTTTCTTCCATAAGTCTTTTACTTTAGCTTTAGTGAGTTTTACTAAAAGCTAAAATTTAAAGGCTTATTTTTGTGCATAAAAAAATAAATTAGATTTTTGGAGGATTAATAAATATGAATATTAAAGAAAAATTAAAAAGAAATATATCAATTAGTTATGTATATAATTTTTTACTACAATTAAATATCACCTCAGCAATATGGGTACTATACCTAAGCTTTAAAGGTATGTCTTTAGTGGAGATAGGGCTTATAGAATCTGTTTATCATATAACAGGAGTGTTATTTGAATTGCCAACAGGAGTTATTGCTGATTTATATGGAAAGAAGTTTAGTGTAATTCTTGGAAGAATTGTTAGTATAGTTTCCTGTATTCTAATGATTATTTCAAATGGCTTTTGGGGCTTTAGTATTGCCTTTGCATTAAGTGCAGCAGGAGCAAATTTAAATTCTGGAGCAGGGGAAGCTCTAGTTTATGATAGTTTAAAAGAGTTAGGTGAAGAGGATAAATATAAGAAAATATGGGGGGATTTAGCCTTTATTATGTCTTTAGCTCAGGGGTTAGCAGTCTTACTTGGTGGAATCTTAGCAGATGTTAATTTCTTATATGCATATATATTAGGGGCTGTTATACAGATAATAGCTTTAATAGCTGCTTATAACTTTAATGAACCACCTATTCAAAAAGAAGATAAAGTAAAGGAAACTGGAAATTTAATATTAAATCAATTGGTGACAAGTGTGAAGGTATTAAGAATAAGAAAGGTAGTATTATATTTAATATTATTTTCAGCATTAGTATCAAGTCTTCAAACTACTGTGTTTTATTACAGTCAACAGTATTTTTCTGATATTAGTTATTCAAAAACAATGATAGCTATAATCTGTGCAGCAAGTAGTCTTATTGATGCTATTAGCTCAAAATATGCTTATAAGCTTGAAGCAAGCTTAAAATTAAAAGGAACTTTAATAACTGTATCACTTATAAATATATTATCTTTGATGGGATTAGCCTTTATAAAGGAATTATCAGTAGTATTTTTCCTTTTAAGTTCAGTTTCAGCAGGGCTTTCCTTCACAATCTTTAGCGATTATATTAACTCAAGAGTACCATCAGAATATAGAGCAACAATATTATCTTTTGATAGTTTATGCTTTAGTGCATTTATGATAAGTGTGTTTCCTTTGTTTGGAGCACTGGCAGAAAAGGTTGGATTTTCAATAGCTTTTGGAATTATAGCAGTCGTGTATATTCCAGTAATGTTATTTTTATTAATAAAACTTAGTAAACACAAGAATGTAGAACAAAAAAATATAGAGAAAATTGGAGGAATTAATAATGATAGAATTAGCTTTGAATAAATTACAAAAATACTATGGAGCAAATATGGTTTTAGAGGATGTTACATTTGATATACAAACCTCTGAAAAAGTTGGAGTTGTAGGGGAAAATGGTTGTGGTAAGAGTACGCTATTAAAAATACTTATGGGAATTGAAGAACATGAAAGTGGAACTATTTCAATTAAAAAGAATTCAACTTTAGGGTATCTTGAACAGATGCCAGTTTACCCGGAAGGTTATAAAGTAATTGATGTTTTAAATACAGCTTTTGAGAAAATAGATAGGTTGCAAAAGGAAATGGAACTTATTGAAAAGCAACTGACGAAAGCTAATGAAATCAATATGGAGAAACTATTAAATAGTTATTCTAAAGTACAAACTAACTATGAAAGTTTGGGAGGCTATGAAAAAGAAGAAAAATTAAGCAAGGTTTGTGTGGGACTGAAAATTGATGAGGAGTTTAAGAATAAACTATTTACGGAACTCAGTGGAGGAGAAAAAACAACAGTTATTTTAGGGAAAATACTTCTTCAAAATCCTGATATATTACTATTAGATGAACCATCTAATCATTTGGATTTGGAGACTATGGAATGGCTTGAAGCTTATCTTAAAGAATATAAAGGCATAGTAATAATAGTTTCTCATGATAGATATTTTTTAGATAATGTAGTGACGAAAATTATTGAAATAGAAGATATGAAAGCAAAAAGTTACGATGGGAATTATACAGCCTTTGTAAATGAAAAAGATAGACAACTCAAGCTTCAAATGGAAGCCTTCTTAGATCAGCAGAAGAAGATTAAAGCAATTGAAAAGTCTATTGCCCAATTAAGGGAATGGGGAAAGAATGGTGATAATACTAAGTTCTTTAAAAGAGCTGCAAGCATGGAAAAGATGTTAAATAAGCTTGAAAGAGTAAACAAGCCTGTGATGGAAAGACAAAATATTAATATTAATGTTAATACAGGAGAAAGATCCGGAGATAATGTAGTTATAGTCAAAGAATTATACAAAAGTTATGATGAGAAAGTCTTATTTAATAAAGCAGATTTACTAGTGAGAAATAAGGAAAGAGTAGCCTTAATAGGAGCAAATGGTTGTGGAAAATCAACCTTAATAAAGATTTTGCTTGGAAACCTTGAAGCAGATAAGGGAACAGCAACCCTAGGCAGTAGTATAAAGCTTGGATATTTACCACAAAATGTAGTCTTTGAAGATGAAGATAAAACTATATTAGAAACCTTTAGAGAAGATATAGTAATAACAGATGGTAAGGCTAGAGAATATCTTGCAAGATATATGTTCTTTGGAGAAATGGTATTTAAGAAGGTTGGAGCCTTATCTGGAGGTGAGAGAAGCAGACTTAAACTGGCTATATTGATGTATAAGGAAGTGAATCTTTTAATTTTGGATGAACCAACAAATCATTTAGATATAGCTTCAAGAGAAGAATTAGAAGAATTTTTAAAAGACTTTGAAGGAACACTATTATTTGTATCTCATGATAGATATTTTATTAATAATATAGCAAATAGGGTTGTGGAATTATCGGGAGGAGCCTTAAATTCCTATAATGGTAACTATGAATATTATAAAGAAAAAATTGCTCAATTAAAAAGTGTGGAAGAGGTTAAAATAATTCCTAAGGAAGAAAACAAAATAACAAAGGCTAAAAAAGAAAAAGTATCTAACAATGCTAAATCTAATAATGAATTTAAAAAATTAAAACTTGAAGAAAAGATAGGAGAATTAGAAGAAAAATTAAAAGGTATTGAAGAGGAAATCAATAAATTCTGCGATGACTATGAAAAATTAGATGCTTTGTATAAGGAAAAAATGGATTTGCAGAAACAGCTAGAAGAATTAATGGAGGAATACTTTAGTTAAAGCTGGTATTCTTAAGAATATATATTTTTATATTCCTAAATTCTGAATTCTAAAATTCTTAAGAATTTTAGAATTCAGAATCTTATAGAAAAAGTAAGTTGATTATTAATTTGACAATGGTAAATAATTAGTATAAAATTTATGAGTACGAATTGAATATAAGCTCCTATAGTTAAATGGATAGAATAATCCCCTCCTAAGGGATAGATGTGGGTTCGATTCCCGCTGGGAGTACCAATGTACAATGAATAATGGAATAATCCCGTAGGTAACTAAGAGTTACTTATGGGGTTTTATTTAGTTGTTTGTAATTTTTTGATAATAATTAAATTTCTGTTTAAGGAATATATAATACGAAGA
>NZ_JAKJJY010000043.1:0-16812 GCF_022320955.1 Clostridium sp. YIM B02555
TAGCTTACTCAAATAAAAATTGCTGGTTTACTTAAATGTATTTATCTTATTCTGTTCAATTTTCAAAGATCTTGTTGCCTTCAAGCAACTCGTTTATTGTATCATCTGCTCGAATTTGTGTCAACACTTTTTTTCTTTAGTGTTTTTTCATCAACTCTCGCGACAACAAAACTTATTATATCACCATATACAGTATCCACTTTTTATTATACACTATTTTTTGATAATTATTCTCTATATACTTTATTTTTCTCAATATTTCTCACTAAAATACAAAGTGATACACAAGGATGTGTTTAACTTGTAATATAGACTTTTTATGACTATATTGCTGCTCATAACTGCTTTTTCCACAATAAATTATTAGTAATTAAATTTAGATTTTGCAAACTCCAAGCTTATTTTTACCATATTCCTACCCTATCTTCTGGTTTTACATACATTTTATCTCCTTCTTTTATGTTATAAGTTTTATAAAAATCTTCAAATTGTGATAACACAACATTTACTCTAACTTTTTTAGGTGCGTGTGGATCATTATTTAATAGGTATTCTTTTAATTCTTTTGTTGATACTTCCCTCCAAATTGTCGCGTAGTTTTCAAATAACTCCTTCAATTTAGGATCTTCATTTCTCTTAGCAATATCTAATACACAAGCTATTCCTCCTAAATCGCTTATATTTTCACCAACAGTTAAAAATCCATTTACACATTTTTCATCACAGATTTTTATATTTGAATAATACTCCACAACTTTTTTACTTCTATTAGTAAATTCTTTATAATCTTTCTCACTCCACCATTTTTTCAACCTGCCTGTATCATCGAATTGTGATCCTGTATTATCAAAAGCATGAGTAAGTTCATGACCAATAACAGCACCAATACCACCAAGGTTTTTTTCTTTATTTGCATTCTTATCGTAAAATGGAGCTTGTAATATTCCTGCTGGGAATACTATTTCATTATTTAAAGCATTATAATATGCATTCACTGTACACGCACCCATATGCCATTCATTTTTATTGACGGGCTGATTTAATTTAGAAAATTGTTGTTTACTTTGTTCAACATAAACATTTAATATATTTTCAACTAAGGTTCCTCCATCGTCATAAGAATTTATTTGTATATTACTATAATCATTCCACTTATCTGGATATCCTATCTTAACGTTTATATTTTCTAATTTCTTTATTGCCTTTTCTTTTGTTCTTTTGCTCATCCATGAATTATTTTGTAATCTATTTTCAAAATTCTTTATTATTTCTCTTGCCATATTTTCTACATTAACTTTAGATTCTTTATCAAAATATCTATTTACATATAGCTTACTAATAATTTCATTTAATTGATTATTTACAAACTTAACACCATAAAACTCATTTAAATCTGTAATCTCAGCACCATAAAATATTTGTCTTAATTTATTACTTGCCTCTCTGTGTGCAGAAGTTAAAAAATTGTCTGTACTTAACAATATATTAGTCTTTAAATAACTTTTCATATTTTCTAGATTTTCTTGTGTAAAAAGTGCATTTACTAATTTTAGCTGCTCTGGATTTTCAACTATTATCTTGTCAGGTTTATTTATACTTAATTGAGATAACAATTGTGAAAAATTAATATTAGGCATCAACTTTTCCAATTTTTTAAGAGTATATACATTATATGATTTTTCTATTCTATTTTCGTCTCTAGCTTCTTCTTCGTATGATGGTATCTTTTGTGCAAGCCCTTTTTCAATTTCATAAAAGATATCTGCATGTTTTTTGGCTTCAATTAAATTTTCTCCACATAAATTATGCAATTTAATCACATAATCCACATAAACTTGTTTTACTTCATTGCTTTTTCTGCTGGTATCTTTATAATAGAGTGAATTTCCTAACCCAAGATTACTATTAGATATATACAATACGTTTTTACTGCTATCCTTATAATCTGGGCCAACACTTAAATTAATTAATGGCTGAAAATATGAAAATTCATTATCTCCTAAAATACACTTCAATGCTTCTATATCTTTTATTTCATCAATTTTATTAATATATTTTTCTAGAGGTTTTATTCCTAATTCATTTCTTTTATTTATATTCAAATAATTATTAAACAAATTTATAACTTTAATTTCATCGCTATTTTTCTCATACTTATCCTTATTTCTTTGAATTTCTAATATTATGTTAAGAATATCTTGATTTACTTTTCCACAAACTTCTTCAAATGTTCCATAAGAAATGCATCCTTCTTCGAGTACTGTATTAGCTAACCATTCTTTATTTACTGCATTATAAAAATCATCCTGTACTCTTGTATCTCTAATTATTTCAACTTTTCTATCATTTTGTACACTTGTTAAGTTTAAATTCAAGTTATATGCATACGCAATATCGCTTAAAGGCAGTAATATACTCATAATAAATGCCATTAATATTGTTAAGATTTTCTTTAGTGCTCTTCTTTCCATATTCTGCCTCCTCTAAATGCTACGTATTTTTAATTAAAAATTAGTAATATCCAAAATACATTCTAAGGTTATTATTTAATTTATTTATATAAATAATGCATGATTTAAAAATAAAAAAACTACCTTATGATATTTTTAATATCATAAGGTAGTTTTACTGGAAAATATCATTTAAAATACTACTGCAGCAATTATAATTCCAATTGAAATCATAAATCCAGCTATAACAATAGCCACTGCAATATTTTTTTCTCTTAGTTCATGATTAAAATCAACTTTGGTTAAGACCTTATCAAAAAACCAATAACCAAAAACTAAAAGTAAAATGCCGATTAATCCAAATATGATGCTTAATACAATATTATTCAATACATTATTCATAAACTTCTCCTCCTTTTTCATAGTTAGTGATAATTTTATTTAATATATGTAGGTATATATATGGCATTTTTATTAGTTACAAAATCACCCATTCTTGTGAATACTCCAGATGGTTCATCATCTGTTACGTATACTCCAATCACAGGATATTGATAGTTATTATCTTCACCTATTGTTGAATAAATCTTATTCTCTAACGGCCTTATATTAACTCTATTTTGATAAATAACATCCTCAATTTCTACATCTCTTTTGTTACAACTTAAACAAACACCTTCTCCTTCTCTTGAAAGGTATGGCTTAACAACATAATCAGAAGAAAGCTTATAATCCCTTTCCAAACAAGTATATGGTATATATTTTTCAATGAACTTTTCATCTTCTTCAGTAAAAAATCCTTTTCCCACGAGTTCATGAATCACAGCAAAAAATGCTTTAGACTGAATTATCAAAGTATGCCCGGGATTTATCAAATAGTCTCCGCTATTTAAAATTTCAATTAGTTTTTTCATTTCTTCTTCATAATAAAACCAATCTAATGGATAGTGCCTATAAATCGCATCGAGTTCTCTTCCATAAAGGTATAGCTTATCACCTATAACCTCCAAATCATATATATTGCCAAAAATAACTTCATAACCATCTAATTCTCTTAAAATTTCAGCTATCAATTTACTTGTATAAATATCTTCATAATACCAGGAAGTTACAACTCCAATATTTTTTATTTCTTTTTTCTTTTTTAATTCATTTAATATATTAGAGAAAGTATTTATCATATAACGCTTAAGATCCTTATTGGGATTTTTATATTCAAGCTTAAGCCTTTGCTTAATTATAACACTCCCTCCAACTGATTCCACTAAGCCAGCAGGAGTTTCCGAATTGAACTCCAAAATATGTAACTCACCATTATTATCAATAGCAAAATCAATTCTCCCTAATGCACACAATGCAGAAGTATAAGATTTAGATACCAACCTATAAAGCGCATCTGGTATTCCTAATATTGGACCAAATAGCTCCATGTTTTTTTGAATATAAGGATAAAGCTTTTTTAATAGGCTGCAAAACTTATTACTCACTAAATACATTTCTTCATAAATATCTTTATCAATAATAAGTGAATTCAATGAAATGTACTCATAATTATTTGTATATGCCCCTGTAAAATCATATTTAAAAGTAATTTCATCTACTACATCCTCCCAAATTTCCTTTCTATTTTTAGATTCATATTTCTCTATTGAGATTGGAAACTCTTCAACTCCCAAAGGGCACATCCAGGTATAATTGTCATTAGTTAAAAAACTCTTACTCCACCTAACTAAGAAACCTTGTACTTTATCTCTTATTAAATAAACTCCAAAATTCCCAAAAGCTAAAGTAGGTATATTCATATTATAGGGTCCTGGAACATAAGTATATTCTTCTTTTATTTCAATAAGATCTTGCTTTACATGTATTTTTTTATTTTCAAGTACATACATAACTTTATCTTTCCATTTATCTTCTGAATAAATCTTTCCAATATACACTTCTTGACTATATCTGCCTAATGAAGCTTTAATCACGTACTTATCCTTATTTGTTATTACTTCCTCTACCTGATTCCATTTAAACAGTTCTGTATAAGGAATGAATTTACTAATAATCTCCTTATCCCTGCGCGACAATAGCTCTGAATCTTTTTTAACTAATTCCCATAGATAAGCAAGAAATCCTTTTGCCTGTATTGCTACAATTCTAGGATCATTAATTAATAATAACTTCCCCTTATCAACGCAATTTAAAACTTCATTTATATTAGTAATTTCATGAAAAAATTCAGTAGGAAATAACCTTAAAATTATTGGTAGTTTTACTTCTGAATAAGCATATACTTGCCCCTCTTTTACAGACAAATTATTTGGCCCAACCAAAACAATATTTATGTTAGTATTTTTTAAAATATGTTTAAAATAGTAACCATGATGCAACTCTTCATAATGGCACGGATCCATCAAAAATCCCACATTAATTATCTCTTCACTGTTTTCATACTTGTTACAAATCTCCATAAGCTGGCTTATAAAATTCATCAAGAAATCTTTATTTAAATTTCCTCTAAAATCACTTTTCCCAGCCAAGTCCATCTCTTTTTGTCCGCAAGGCTTGTCGTAATTAAATTCAGCAAAAAAAATATTATTATTAATATCATTAAAAGTATCATATCTTGCCCAAAACATTGGCGCTATTGGACACTTTAAATTAAATATTTTATCCTTAAGTGGAAAATCATCAAAGTAATTTAATGCACATTTGTGTATCCCTGTAATATTATTTAATATATTTAATGAAATTCTATTTATTTCTTCACTATAATCTACCATATTGCTATATGTAATTTTATCAAAATAGAATGGTATTTGTGAATGCACATACTCTTCTCCTAAAGAACTTACCATATAGTTGTTAAATAATACTTCTTCAGTATAAGCCAATTGCTTTTCCATGCTTCACCCCATCCCCATAATAAATTTATCACTTTGAAATTTATTAAATATGTATTGTTCTAACTAGATGAACTTCCACCTACAGATCCAGAATATCCTGAAGATTTACCTCCAGATGATCCTGTTATTCCACTCTTTCCACCATTTGAAGAACCACTTTCAATAGATGAACCGCTGCTTGACGAACTCCCTGATGACCAGCCACTAAAACCATGCCATCCTCCATAATATCCTCCGCCAGAATATCCTCCACCAGCACCATTATTCTGCTCTTCTTCTTTTTCCTTATCTGTTTTAGGCGTATAGCAGCCTCCTAATCCAAGTGGACTACTAATAGAAAATGCTGTCGCTACTGCTATAGATAACGCTCTTTTTTTATTCTCCTTTACTAGTTGCTTAAAATCTTTCATTATTCCCTCACCTTTATGATTTCTACTGTTATATGCTTATTAATAAAATTTATATACTCTTCTAAGTCTTTCTTAATTTTGTCCTTAGTAAAAATAATAAGCTTACTATATTTAAATTCCTTGAGTATTTCCAAACTTGGAAGATCATCTTCTCCTATACCATACTGATTATTTAAGTGATCCTTCAAATAACTGTTTTCTAACCCATCCTCATATCTGTTAAAAGGTATCAACATAACAATCTTCTTAGAATTTATATCTTTCAATTTTAATCCATTAATTATTAATTTGCTAATATCCTTCTTGTCACCAACTATCCCAAAAGAATGAAATAGAAGATTAATATTTAAAAGGGGTTTTATATTATAATCGTTATTTAGCATCAAAGCTAAATCCAAAATTTCCTTAAGTGGTAGATCAACTATTATAAAAGTTCTTTCTTTAGAACTCTCTAATATTCCTTGTAACAGCTCTTTATTAAACTCAATATTATTTTCGTCATTTAATAGAAAATCCTCATAAGTTTGTAAAGAAACAAAAGAACTACTTCTAAAATAGCATTGAAAAGGTCCTAATCCTTTTTTCCATTTTCTATATATATCAATTAAGTCAATATCTACAAGCCTCATGAATTTGCCTACCTTTCATAGGTAACAGCATAAATTCCATCTAAGGATATAGATTGCTTATAACCATCATCTGTTATAAATACAAAATGGCTGTCACCACATTCACTTTCACAAACTTCTCCCTTAAAAGAAATTTCAGGTGAAGAATTTTGCCAAGAATTAATATTAGAATATACGTTAATCTCTCTTGCATAAGATAAAAATCCATAAGAAAGCTTATAAATTATTGCAAAATTATTTTTCAAAGAAATTCTCTGTCTATAATTCTTGTAATCAATAATAGTATCAATAGCTAGTACTCCATTGTATAAAGAGCTAACTTCACCCTCAAGAACCTCTGTAGGTTTATCCTCAAACCATTCATTATAGGTTTTATAAATAAAAACTTCCATATTTACCTCTCAATTAATATATTCTCTATATTATACCATACAATTAGTATTTACATCTAAATCAGCTAGCGTATGCCCTTGCTTTAAAGTTTTATCTTCCATATAAGTTTTCGTCATTAAATATTGTTTTCAAATTATTATGACATTCCTCTATTTCTCTTGGAACATCTATGTGAACAATAAATTGCTTTCCACGCGGACCATACCCATTAATATCATCTCTTAACCTTGGTATTTCTCCCATTATAAGTTCTATAAATCTTTCTTCTGTCCAAATCCCATCTATACCTTTATTAGCAAGCCTCAAATTATCATCTAGAGCAGGAATAAATGGTGCATAATTTATGAGTTTTATTTTATTATTATCTACGTATTTTGAAAACGATGCATAAGTTCTAAGCTGCATGGCAGGATCTTGTATTAACATAAGCGATTCATATAAAATCCCTAATTTGTTTAATATCTCTATTGCTTTACACGCATTATCTCCACAATTAGTGGATTTATTTTCAATTATAATATCTTCACTTGGAATATTATAATGCTTAGTCATAATATCAAAAAATACATCTGCCTCTGCTCTATCCTTAACTTCTACAAAGTTTAATTCACCATTCTTTTTTATTTCTTCCATCAATAAGGACGTAGAGTGTCCTATTCCACCATTAATAAGAATTTTCTTGCATAAATTTTTGTTATACGCTTCCACAGCACATTTTATAGTATATAGTATAGAATTTCCTAACAACACCAACACGTCTACCTTCTTAAGACCAAATGCTTTTTCCAATTCCTCTGAGTTCAAACTGCTAATATCTCTAACAGCTAGAAATTTAGCTATTGCATTAATACATTGTTGTATTTTCTCATTCTTCATAAGATCCCTCCGAATAACTCATATTACCATACTATTTATATATTACTTTTTATCATAGCTTCATAAAATTGTTTTGGTGTAATTCCATACTCATTCTTAAATGCTCTAAAAAAATTAGAATAATCGCCAAAACCACACTGTTTATAAACATCTGTGATTGGCATTTCTTTAAGTATAAATTCTTTTGAATGTATCAGTTTTTTTTGAACAATATATCTATGAATTGTAGTTCCTGTATACTTTTTAAATTCTCTTGAAAGGTGGAATTTACTGAGATAAAATTTTTCACTTATTTCATCAATGGTAATTTCCTCTTCAACATGATTATTAATATATTCAATTATTCCATCTATAAGATTACTCTTTTTTATTTCCACACTTAATTCAGTATTCTCATTAAGTGCCAAATTATTAATATGTACCATAAGTTCTGTCATATAGGCTTTATAAAGCAATTCATAGCCAGCTCCTTTATAATTTTCTAGGCTGACTAGTTTATTTAGAATAAATCTAATATTTTTCTTTTGTTCAAAATCAGTACTTAGCACATTCTTTTTCTTATTACTTTCAAAACAAAGTGATAGATCCATTTCCTCACTTGAAAGTCTCTTTAAAAAATCTCTGCTTATCCAAAGAACAACTCTTTCATAAATCCCTTCTTCTGAATTTATAATAGCTTGATGGAGTTCTTTGGAGTTAACTAAAACAATATTTCCAGGTTCTAAATAATAAGATTTACCTTCTATCAAATATGTTACATCCCCTGAAATAAAAAAGTAAAATTCATAAAAATCATGATGATGAATAGTTACACTCCTAATATCATCATTTTGATAATGATAAATTTCATAATCAGTTGATAGCATATATTGCCTTGTTTCATATTTATGAGTCTTGCTTTTCATCATTCCTCCTCCTAAGTATCGCTTGAATCTATATAGTTTTGGGAAAACATGCATCATTTAATTATAATATTATTTTATACTAGTAATTTTTACAAGTTTTTTAGAAATATAAACACATTAACTATGATGAATATTAATATAAAGTCTGTATTTATAATTATCAATATATTTAATACTATTATCACAAAAAATGTCCAACATATCTTTCAGAAACTGGATTAATAAAAGCTTACTGAGTAGGAATGAAACATGTTCTACTCAGTAAGCTAAATCAAAATTGCTTTTAATTCACTTTAAATTTAGAAATTTCACTTGATAACGATAAAGAAAGTTCATCTAAATGGGCAGATGCACCTTTTAAATTACTTTTTTATTTTTTATAAAAATTTCTCTTTTTCTAAATTGCATAATTTAACCACACAGAAAATTCCTATTACAGCAATTAATCCTGCCATTGTTACATCAGTCAAGAAATGTTTTTCCATCACTAGTCTTGAAAATCCACCTATTACAGAATAAATAATTGCAAAAATCATAATCTTCTTCTTTAAATTGAAGTTAGCTGGATTAACAAACAATGGTAAGAAGAATGACATAACAAAGCAACGTGTATGCCCTGAAGGAAATGATGTATAGTCCCCTTTACCAAGCATACCATTAATATTAAACCAACTTTCAAATGCTTCTTTTCCAGATGTAATTAAAAGTGGTCTTGGACGACTAATATAATCTTTAATTTGATTAACAATTTCTGCAGTTGCAGTATCAATAAATACACCAGCTATTCCTATGAATACTAAACGGCTGACTTGACGATCCTCAAGTTTGTTTAACCAAAATTTTTGAATTAATAAATGAAATATAGCATATAAAACAATATAACCAATTATGAACATAATGCCATTTAAACTATTATCTACTACAAATTTATACTTATTAGATATACCTACAGCTGCACCTGCTTGATAATTCATAATAGCTTGTCCAACTTGACCTAACATTTCAATAAAATAATCCCAAAAACGTGTAAGAGGAAAAAGAAAAGCAAAAGTACAACAAATAACTTTAATGACTGCATTTGTCTCTAAACGTTTACTTTTTTGATAAATAATTTCACCAGCTAAAACAGGTATAATTACATTTGGTATTGCACCAGCATCTTGTAAAAACGCTGCCCAGTAGGAATTAGTATTAGATGCTAAAAAAGCTAAACTTTTATCAAATATAGTCCCCACTATAAGCAAACCTGCCATTACTACTAAAGTAATTTTAATAAATTTATCGGTAAAAATCTCCTTTCCTTCTAAAGTTACACCTTCCATTTCTCTACTTTTGTGCATAAAATTCACCCTTTCAATAAATTATACTATTATTGTAAACTACAACCTTTTTTGAAAGTGAATTCAAATTACCAAAAAATATTGTTATATTATCAGACCATTACTGCTATATGATTTTAATATTCTGGAATCCCCATAGAACTTAAGCCTCAAAAGTTCTTAATTTTAATTATTGATTTTTTTAGAAACAAAAATTATTAAAAACTAACATCTTTTAATAGTTAATCAATATTATCGTGTAAAGACATGTTATAATTTATATATAATTTTTATATTAATGCTATTTTAAGTTAGTAAATCTAGGAGAAGGTAAAATATGAAAATATATAATATTGATGAAATATATACTGAAGTAATATCATTATTAAGAATGACAAAAATATTTGATTTAGATGAGCATACAAAAATTGTAAGTAATACTATTTACAGTACAATGCATTACGACATGAATCCATACTTAGTGGTTGAAAATGAATATATATTGCGAGTAAATGAACGTGGAAAGATAATTATAGAATATAGAACAAAAGATATAGATGAAGCCTTATATTGGATTTTATTAGAAATTTCATGGACTATTTCTTGCAAAGTTATTAATGGCGATAATGACTGGAAAATTCAAAATTCAAACAGAAAAACTTTGGTAGAAAAACTTTTCAAAGATATTTGTTATAAATATTATGATTGGTACAAAAGAGATAGGAATATTTTTAATTTCAATAATTCTGATTTTTATAATTCATAATAAACTAACACTTGGTCATCCACTATACTGTTACTTTCTAACATAGTATAATCGTTTATTATTTTATACTGAATAATCACAATGCTTTTACTTGGAATTACCAAATTATCCGCCCTCCTTTCTTAAAACTTAAAAATAATTTTATTAAAAAAGCACATTATTCTAAATGAATGATGTGTTTTTGAATTTACTATTCTACATTATTTGTTAGAGCTCCCTAAAAATCTTTATGATCAATTATAAGAATTTCATCGTTAATATACCACTTTATTTCTAGTTCTTTATTAAATTCACGCCTATTTCAAATGCTTTTTGACAATCTAATGGGAATTGAATTTTTCTATATTCTGCTTTTTCTTCTTCTGAGAAGGATTCAACTTTATATTTTGAGTAATCATCAAATTGATAAGTATTATTTGAATACATAACTAATGGTTTTGTGAATATATGTCCAATATTAAATTCCATACGCTCGAAAGTTTTTAAATAACCAATTTGCTTCATTAATTCTTCTTTAACATTCATTGTATAAATGAATGCTGTTGGCATCCTCTTTGGCGCCAGTGAAGTACCATTATTATCATACACAAGGTAGGGGAATAATAGTCTTTCTAAAAATGATAGTAATTGCCCTGTTACATTACTAAAATATACTGGAGAACTAAAAATAAGCCCATCAGCTTGAGATACCTTTTCTAAAACTTCTTGAAGATCGTCTTTTACTGCACATTTTCCATAACTTTTACTTCCAAGTCTTTTGCATGCAAAGCAACTTTTGCACCCAGTATAGTTTAAATCATATAAATTAATTATTTCAATTTCAATTTCCTTATCTTTTGAAGATTCTTTTACTCCATCTAAAGCTTTTTGAAGTAATGTGGCTGTATTTTTATTTTTTCTTGGACTTCCGTTAATACCATAAACTTTCATATTAGCACTCCTCTTTCTATATATTTTTCTTTATAGTTTTTTATTATTAATTTCTTTGTTATAATTAATGTAACATAAGAGCACAGATATACAAGTATGCAGTTTTTTCTGTTTCAGTATAAAAAGTATACTATTGACTTTGAAGGAGTTGTGTTTATGGGTGATTATATGAATTATGATAAAGAATTCCCTGCTGATAATATATATGAAAGAAAATGTCCTGTTATATATGCACTTGATATTTTAGGTCAAAAATGGAAACTACCTATCTTGTGGTGTTTATCTAGCAAAGATTTTACTAGATATAATGAATTAAAACGAAAAATTAAAGGTATTACTAATATGATGCTTACAAAGTCCTTAAAAGAATTAGAAGAACATAAGCTAATTGTTAGAACTCAATATGAAACCATTCCTCCTAGGGTTGAATATTCTTTGACAGAAAGAGGTAAAGCCTTGCTTCCCACATTTAAGGAATTATATATATGGGGTGAAGAACAACTTAAACTTGATAAGTCGAAATCAAATTATAAATAATATAAAATAAAGGGATAGTATATAAATTTAAGTAAAAATAAATCTATATATTGTCCCTATTATTATGAATTTATGTATTATGTATCATACTATAACTTATTTGTGGTTATGTATTCTTAGAATTTAATTTATGGAAAATTGGGTGTCTAAATGGAGGCTGCGTGGTATAATTCCATTTGTATATCCTTATTAACTCTTAATAACATACATTCTCTATGATACACTACTGCTTGATCATCTGCTATGTTATTACTTTCTGATATTATGTATTTATCTAATACTCTTTGAGGTACTATATATTGACCGTTAGCATCTATAAGCATTGATAAATTAAAAATACCAACATTTTAGTCTTACACTAAAGTGTTGGTATTACTCATTTTATGGTGCACTTGGTGCGATTCGAACTCACGACTTCTGGATTCGATATCTTCATTTTTCATTTAATACAAGTTATTCTCTAAACGTTAGTATTTAAGCCATTTTATCAACTGTATTTTTTGATTACAACTAAGTATTTTTTAATAATGGTGCAATCTGTTGCACCATAAATATTCAATTTTATTTATTCATGTAGTAATACATGCACCTTCATAATCAACCTTTTATTAAATACTTCAAAAAATAGCGTAATATGACAGTATCAGTCTTTGAATTTACTTCTTCCATCTATCTTATTAACATTTACTTAAATGTAGATAACTCTTATAAACGCATTGTATTATATGAATTACTTATTATTAATTTAGTAAAATTAATCTTTTTCCAAATTCCTACTATATAAATAATTCATCTTAGATTTTACAAATAGTCTTTATTCTTTGAGTAAAGTCAATTTAAACACTAACTTTGGCTAGAGTATTATCAATACAAATCTTAATTAGTAATCTTCTTATAAGACTAAATTTTACAATTGAATAATAAATAAAATTGAAGCCTTTGAAAAAAGATATTCTAAAGTACTAGCAGATGGCTTTAAAGAAGATTATATTACAAATAGCAAATCATACTTGAAAAAGAAATCTAAGAAAAGTACTAGTCTTAACCTACTTAATAGATTATGTGGATATAACGACAAAATACTTGCCTTTATGTATGACTTTGATAATAATCTTGCAGAGCGTGACCTGCGCATGACTAAGGTTAAACAAAAAATCTCTGGAACATTTAGAAGTAAAGATGGTGCAAAAGCATTTACTAGAATTCGTGGATATGTATCCACGGTTCAAAAAAATGGATTAAACGCTCTAGATTGTATAAAATCAGCATCTACTTCAAATATTCTAGATCCGACCTTAGTGTAACTAAGATATTTTCAAGGGGTATTAATTAAGTTGATACCCCTATTTGCTATATCTAAAATTACACTTACTAAAAATTAAATTACTATAACTGAATAGTTACCCTTTATTATATGGATAATAGCTTAATTTATCCATATCAATTACTTTTTTCTAAACGCTCTATTGTCTGCATACACCATGCTATTGACGCTTCTTCTTCCTTAATCCCAGCATCTATTACCAATTCAGTAAACAACTTATATTTTTCTGGATCTTCTGTCGTAGGTAAATTACAAGTATTACCCGCTAGTCTTTTGTATAAAGATTCCAATGCCATTTGATGCAATTTAAGCTGTTCTTTAACTTGTTTAATTAATATTTCTTTATCAAACTTTACACCTACCAAAAGTTTAGCTAGAAATAACTTCCTTGTTTGAGGAAGTGGCGTAGTTTCTTCCATCCATTTCTCTAATTCTATTCTACCTTTTTCTGTAATGTTATAAATCTTGCTATTGGGTGTTCCCTCATTAATTTGAATCTCCATATCAAGAAGCTCTTCCTCTTTCATGGCTCCTAGAGTTGGATATATTTGACTTAAATTTACGTTCCAAAAATTATTAATGGAATTATCTATCAACTGTTTTAGCTCATACCCAGTCATGCTCTGTATATTAATAAAACCTAATAAAATGTGTTTTAAAGACATATTTTTATATTCCCTTCTAATCTATTTCATTTCTAACCATTACTTCATTCATTAAATATTTATTTTCATCTCATCTATAGTTATATTAGGGTTTTTATATCTTTCTTTTCCTTCTGTACCTTTACCATATTGAATAGCTTTTACTGGACATAGATTAATACAACCTAGACATTGAGCGCAGTCTTTTCCCCATTTAGGTTTTCCTTCAACTTTTATGGTGTTATAGCTACATACACTTTCACAAATACCACAACCTATACAGTTATCATTAGCATAGAATTTCTTAGTACTCCTACCAGCTTTATTAAACAATAAATTTATAATGCTTGACAAGAATAACGGCATCGTTCCTTTTTCAATTTGAAAGCCATTCTTTTTTCTATCTTTTATAACTTTATTTATATATTTTAATGAGTCTTCTGCTTCTAAAAGTTTTTTATCTACTATTTCTTTTGGGTCAATATTTTTACTTGTAATATAATTCGTAGGCATTATTAAAGAAAATCCACTATCTAGCATAATATTCTTTTTCTCTAAAGAAGAACTTAAAACTTTCATTAAATTCCCAACACTTGTAGCACAGGTAGCTACTGAAAAAACATAATTTTTTTTATAATTATTGAAATTAATTTTACTTATAAACTCCAAAACTATTTCTGGTGGAGCCCACGCATATGTTGGATATACAAAACCTATAACTTCATTTTCTTTTAGATTATAATCAAAGACTTTTTTTTCTTTTTTCATTTCAGCTGCTATAGAAATTAACTGTTCACCATTATACTCTGCAATATTTTTAGCTATCTGTAAAGAGTTCCCCGTTCCCGAAAAATAAAATATCATATTAATACACTCCTTAATATATTTTATTAAAATTATCATTCATATACAATCAATTATATATATAATAATTTATATATATAATTGATTATATAATATATTACACCAATAAACTTGTCAAGAATTTTATTATTAATTTTCATTTACACTGAAGTTCTTTTATTATAATAACGTAGTTGACAACAAATAAACCTAGAATTATTATTTATTATAAACATTCCACATAAATTTCCTAGTTCCTAACCCATCTGTGACTTACAATAATTATTGGCATATCTAAGTGCTACTTTAGGTTTTTTCTCATATCTATTCTTTAAAGTTTCAATTAAATTGACATAATTACCAATCATAATAGAATTTTTCATTATTATTTCCCTATAAATAACATATCCTTTATAGGATAACTTGCTTCCCCTAGCAGTTTATCTTTTTTTCTGTTGCATCCTTCAAAAAGTAGTGTAATACAACAGTATCAGTAACAGTTTATTTATAATTAAATAGCAATAATATTATTACTGCCAGTACTGCTTATTTGCACTTAAGAAACTATTATGGATAGACATTTCAACTTTTTATTTACTTCTTCTATACATATTATTTAATTCTAATTCATATTTCATACTAAGAAAACTTTCCATAATAATCTCCAATACTACGTTAACAAGAATCTAAGACAAAAAACTCATATCGAGATGTGCCAATAAATGATAATTTATTAGATTTACTTAAAGAGCATAAGAAAAAACAACAGTTAGAAATTGAAAATAATAAAGATGTATATAATAATGACTTCCTTATTTTTGCTACTCCTACAGGAAATTATTTAAGTTTTAGTAATGTCAGAAAAATATTCAAAAAAATAATTAAAAATTATAATAATTCAGTAGCAGAAGAAGAAAATTCAACTTTATTACCTGATATAAGACTTCATGATATGAGGCATACCTTTGAGACTAGATTATTCGAGAATGGTGTCGCTCCCAAAACAGTCCAATCACTGCTTGGACACGCTGATATAACAACTACATTGAATATCTATACACATGTTATGAAAGATAAAAAAGATGAAGCCGTAGATACTATAAATCATCTATTTAAACTAGGATAGATCTATAATATTTTTCACTTTTTTAATTTCATTGCACTATTTTAGCAAAAAAATAAGAGTCGTAGAAACCTACAACCCTTGGTATTGGTGCACTTGGTGAGATTCGAACTCACGACTTCTGGATTCGAAGTCCAACGCTCTATCCAACTGAACTACAAGTGCATATTGACTTAAATATAAATAAAAACAACTGTTTACAGTTGTTTTGTTGGAGCGGGTAGTGGGAGTCGAACCCACCTTTTCAGCTTGGAAGGCTGGAGTATTACCGATATACGATACCCGCATATATTTTTTTATTATGTTTATTTTTTTTATGGAGCGGGTAGTGGGAGTCGAACCCACCTTTTCAGCTTGGAAGGCTGGAGTATTACCGATATACGATACCCGCATATATTTTTTTATTATGTTTATTTTTTTTATGGAGCGGGTAGTGGGAGTCGAACCCACCTTTTCAGCTTGGAAGGCTGGAGTATTACCGATATACGATACCCGCGCAACATATTATACTTGATGGAGCGGAAAACGGGATTCGAACCCGCAGCCTCCACCTTGGCAAGGTGGCACTCTACCGTTGAGTCATTTCCGCTTATTTGGTGCAGATGAAGAGAGTCGAACTCTTACACCGTTAGGCGCTAGATCCTAAGTCTAGTGCGTCTGCCAATTCCGCCACACCTGCATATAAAAAAAATTTTGGTGGCTCACCCGGGAATCGAACCCGGGACACCATGATTAAAAGTCATGTGCTCTACCGACTGAGCTAGTG
>NZ_JAKJJY010000044.1:0-16236 GCF_022320955.1 Clostridium sp. YIM B02555
TGCTGGTTTACTTAAATGTATTTATCTTATTCTGTTCAATTTTCAAAGACCATTTTCTTTCTTACAACTTTCGCTGTAATCTTTTGTTTGTTTTTGTCACTCATAAGCGACTCGTTTATCTTATCACTTAGTCTCAAGCTTGTCAACAACTTTTTCAAAATCTTTTTCAGCTCTTTATTTGTGAGCTATTTATTCATTTGCTTAAGTTGTTTACCGCTCTCAGCGACGTGTTTTATCTTAACATATATGTTTATTCTATTTATCTAGTATTATATCATTTATGACATTTAAATCTATAATTCTTCTCTTTACTTAGTTTTTCTGAATAATTCTACTAATGATACGCTTGGTATAGTTACTTTAATTTTTCATTATCAAAGTCTTCTTTTACAATATAATAAGTTGCGTGATCTTCCCATTTACCATTAATTAAAAGATATTTTTCATTTATTCCTACAAGTTTAAATCCACACTTTGTCAGTACCATTCTTGATCTTTTATTATTTATTAACGCTGATGCCTCTATTCTATGAAGGTTACATTCAGTAAATGCATATTTAAGAAATATTTTAACACTTTCCTTCATATATCCATTCCCTTGTTCATCTTCATCGATTGAATATCCCAATACTCCGCTTTTTATTGATCCATGAACAATTCTTGAAAGCTTCATCTTGCCAATTAACTTTTCTCCTTTAAAAATTCCTAGTTCCACACTTATACCATTCAAAAGTTCTTTATAACTCTTAATTAAAAGCTTTTTTTGCATTTCTAAGGTGTAAAAATCAGCATCCTTTCCTGGCTCAAAAGGAGCTAAATAATTTTTATTTTTTTGATAATATTCTAAAACTTCTTGTGCATCCCCTGGTGTTAAATTTCTTAAAGTAATACTTTCTCCTTTTAATTCCACAAGCGAATATTTATTAAGATTATTGTATTCTATTTTAGTAATACCAAAAGATAATTCATCATAATATTCACCTTTAAAATATTGGTTTTGACTAAATACTCCTTCTAATGTAAAGCCTAAATCCAAAAATGAATTAATATCTATATTTTCATTAACTTTAATATTAACCTTAAAAATATTTTGGTCATTAAATGTAGCTTTCAATATAAATGCTAGTGTATCACTCAATATTTCATAAGCTCCTTCTCTATAGAAACTAAGCTCTATATTACATGTTTTACTTGCAGTTCTTAATTCTGAGCTGATAAATCTCCCAACAATAATATCGTTTTTATCCTTTACTAAATATTCTGTTTTATTTAATTTGTCTGCTTCTATTTTTACATTACCATGTGATCCCATATATTTCTCCCTTGCATTTTCATATACATATTCTTATCCAATAATATTCATTCAACATTTATTTTAAATTTCCTTTTGCTGATTTTATATGACTGAATGTATAAATTAATATATAATTTACATTTTAATAAAAGCGCCTATTAAATTTTATCCACACAAAATATATTATAATCACTGTTTATGCACAAAACCCACATTATTTTTGGTGATAATTTTCGTATCATCTTTAAAATAATGTGGGTTTATCAAAAATTATTTTAATTAATTATTTATTGTAGGATTCCGCTAGCAACACCTAAAATACCTATTGCAAATAATCCAAATATAATTAGTAGTGGATTAACTCTTTTCTTTAATAAATACATACACGCGAATGTTAATAATAAAGGAACCAATCCTGGCATTAAACTATCAAGAACACTTTGCACTGTTGTAATTACTTCTTTACCATCAGATTGTGTATATTTTGAAAGAACAAAAGGTATATTTATACTTGTCCATTTTGAAACAAGTCCTCCTATAACAAGTAATCCAAGCACTGAAGATCCTTCAGTAAGATATCTAAGTTTATTTCCGCTCATATCTGAAACTAATTGAGTTCCTTTTTCATACCCATAAAACATTCCATACCAATTTGTTGCAAGTCTAATTGCATTGAACCCTAAGAAAAATATTAACGGTCCAATAATACTTCCTGTAAGTGCAAATCCTGCTCCTAAAGCTGCAAGTACTGGTCTTAATGTTCCCCAGAATATTGGATCTCCTACTCCAGCAAGAGGTCCCATAAGTCCAATTTTTACACCACTTATTGATGCCTCACTAATATCTGCTCCATTTGCTTTTTGTTCTTCCATCGCAGCTGTTATCCCCATGATTGGAGTAGCCATAAATGGTTGTGTATTAAAGAACTCCAAATGCCTTTTCAATGCTGCACTTAATTCATCGCCTTTATATAACTTTTTTAAAGCTGGTATTAGAGTTACGCAAAATCCTATTGATTGCATTCTTTCAAAGTTAAATGACCCTAATAGAAAATTTGAACGAATAAACATGCTTACTATATCACTTTTATTTAATTTCTTATCACTCATTGTTATATCCTCCTTCTGCAATTTACATTAATTCCGAATCATCTATATCATCAATTCCAACATTTCCTGCTACTACTGCTTTTCCTTCATTAGCTATAGATTTTATATGGAATATAGCACAAATAACACCTATTGCACCAAAACCAATTAAGTTAAAGTTTGTAAATGCTGCAAGTAAAAATCCTATGAAGAAGAATGGCATTAATGATTTACTATTCATCATGTTTATTACCATTGCATATCCTACTACTACTATAAATCCACCTGATACTTGAAGTCCTCTTGTAATTACTGGTGGTATAGCCGCAAGAGCTGCATTAACAGCATCTGTACCTGCAAGTATTCCTACTATAGCTGCTGGCACAGCTACACGTATTGCTTGAAGTGATAATCCCAAAATGTGGCACATCTCTATTCCTCTAGTGTTACCCTTTTCTGCATATTTATCAGCTAAGTGTTGGAAAAATACTGTTATTGTTCTTACAAAGATAGTAAGTACTTGGCCTGCTGCTGCAATTGGTACCGCCACTGCTATACCAGCTCCAATTGATTGTTTTCCAACTATAACAAGTATTGCTGAAATTACACTTGCAAGTGCTGCATCTGGTGCCATTGCCGCACCAACATTCATCCATCCAAGTGCTAACATTTCTAGTGTTCCGCCTAAAATAATTCCTGTTTGAATATCTCCTAATACAAGTCCAACTAATGTACATGCAATTAATGGTCTATGAAATTGTGCTTCATCAAGAACACTAGCCATACCAGCAATTGCTGCAACTATTACCAATAAAATTAATTGTAAAGTACTCATGAAAAAATCCCCCTATTTCTTAATAATTTAAAATATATATAAATTTAAATTTATAACTAAATAAGTTTTAATTCTCTTAACCTATCCATTAAATTTACTTTAGTATCTTTTGCTAATTTTCTTACTTCTAATTCAATGCCTTTTTCATTAAGTTTCTTAAAGGACTCAATATCAGCATCGCTCATACAAAGTGCACTTGTTATTTGTTTTGTGCCATCCTTATAGCACATTCCGCCAACGTTTACAGATTTAATATCAACTCCACCTTCAACCATTCTAAGAACATCTGTAGGATTAGTGAATAAAAATAAAGTTTTAAAACTATCATATTTAGGATTTTTATATGCTTCAATTGCCTTTTCAACTGGAACCACATAAGCCTTAATTCCTGGAGGTGCTACTTGAATTACCAATTGCTTTCTCAAATCATCTGCAGCAACCTCATCGCTAACTGCCATTATTCTATTGCAACCACTATCTTTTGTCCAAACAGTTGCCACTTGTCCATGTATTAATCTGTCATCAATTCTTACAAAACTAATTTCCATAATCTTATTCTCCTTTTTATTGTTTTTTATATAAATTTATATTGAATAATTCAATAATCACATAACTTGCTAACTTTATAATTCTTCTTCATCAATTTCAGCATTTTTAGTCAGCATCTTTATAGCATCTTTCCCTGAATTCAATGCTATTTTAACTAATTCTTGTAAATTTGAAAATTCTCTGCTTCCTAACACCTCTAGAATCATCGGAAGATTTACGCCTGTTACAATTTCCATATTTTCATTTTTCATCGCAATAATACTAGCTGCATTAAATGGACTTCCACCAAAAAGATCTACCATAAATAAAACACCTTCTTTAGAATCTAATCTATTAACTAAGTTGTTATATTTCTCTACTAGACTATCTATACCTTCACCTGGCTTGAAAGTGACACTACCAACATTTTCTTGAGAACCAAAAATCATTTCTGCTGACTTTAAGATCTCTTCTGAGAAAATCCCATGAGTACCTACTATGACTGATATCATTACTTAATCATCCCTTCCCGCTACATTTTTATTTTGTACTAATATACTAAGCAATTATCATGCCAAAAAAAGTGTGTCATCAAGCATTAGAGTAACAACAATAAGTTTTTAGTTATATTCAACATAAAAAACTCATTTTGACACTGTAAAGCTTTTTTTGACACACTTTTTTTATTGTTTTTGACACTTTTATTTTTTATATCTAGGATTTTTAACACACATTAATTGCATCAACTATATAATATATTTCATCATCGGTTAAAGATATGGATAATGCTTCTTTAAATATTAAATTTGCCTCTCTTAATGCCTGTACATATTTGGGATTTAATTCTGATTCGGATGAATCATAAACCAATCCATTATTTAAAAGCATTCTCTCTAATGCACAAGCAACATGAAAAATTATTCTAAGTTTTGTTGGATTATCGTACTGTACATCTAAATATGCTTCAATGGCTTTTACAAATCTATCTAACAAAGGATATATTTTTTCTGGATTTATAAAAGTTACTATTTCCATTAAAGTCTGCTTGCATAGATTTTTTAATACAATTTGATCTTCTCCTCTGGCACTTGACACAGTTAATTTACCTTCAATTATATTTCTCAATACATTTTCTCCAGCCCCGTTAATTAAGTCTTCAATAGATATAAATGGAATTCCCAAGTTAGGGTTGGTTATACCAACAAGGGCTAAAATTTTATGCTTTTCAGAAATATGTTTTATCGATTCATTTAAATTAATTATTCCTGTAGGTATAACTTTAACATTGCTACTAATAGAGATATTTTTAGTCACAGCTTCAACTAATTCCTTAAGTTTAACAGCTGCTCCTTTGCCAGTTGAACAAATAGTAACTATAACATTATCATCCCCTAAATCATTTTCTGCATTAATATTATTTGTATACCCTCTAAAATCTGTAAGTAAATATGAATATACAGAATCTAAATCTGTATCAGTTAAAGAACATTTTCTAACTGCTTCTAGCACCAATGCTGTTGATACCATATCTATGCTTTTTACATTAATATTAGTTCTTTCCGTAATTGTTTCACCAAAGGTATTTAAAGATCCCATATCAACCAGAAGCAATACTCCTTTTCCCTCATCAATTTGCTTAACTTTTTCAATAACACTCTCCAAAATATCGGATGGTGTTCTTTCAAGTGGCATATCAACAGCTAAAATATTGTCAGCTTCAAAAAGTTTCTTAGCTACAGCAACCATACTAGTAGCTGTACTTGTACCATGAGCTGCCACTACAATTCCAACTCTATCTTGATGTGATAATTCCTGAATTGAATTTAGAAGCAACGCTAGATATTCTATTTCTATTTCCGGAATTGCTATATCATATCTATCTTCTATAAGTTTATGAATTTCTTTAGCAACTCCATATTCTTTAGTATTAATTGTTGATAAAGTTAATTTAATATTATTAGAAAAAGAAACAGTATTTTTTTTGATTCTATTAAACAGTGCACTAAAGTGAAGACTTATGGCATAAATAAATCTATCATTTAAACTTTTATCTAACCTATCCTCAGCTAAAGCTTTTATTTCTTGCGCAAAATCAACAATATCCTTGTCAACAATTTTTAATAAACCATCTTTGCGATGAGTATCACCTTTAAATTTTGCATAAAATTGTTTTAAATGAACATTTATATCAGTAGTTATATATTTTTTTATATCTTGCTCACTCATTCCCTCTTCTTTAAGAACAAATGCCTTGTCTTCTATAATATTATAAATATTAAACGGTGGTTCATAACCATCTGTTTCTATAAAAGTTCTGTTGCCATCTGGCTTTATAGTAAGTAGCTTAGGAACCCTATTCCAGACTTGTCCCTCATCATTTGATTTGTTTTCAAAATTAAGCAGTCCATCTCTTATGTTAGTTGGTAGAGAATTCAAATTTATATCTATATCTTTATCTGTATTCATGCAATTAAGAAATCCTGTCGCACAAATTAACTGTATATTAGATTTCAATTGTCCAACATTCCCATAAGACGTACTTCCAATCAATGCTTTTATAGATTCAGCAGAAATTCTAATAGTCTTATTTACCCTTTGAGCCTCTTTTGAAAGTAAATAATGTATTAGTTCAAGTTTATCTTCCATTGACCTTTCTTCAAAATTAGGAATTAGTATAGTTATAGGTATTCTTCTAATAAAAGTGTTTAGCAATGTTGAGCTTGGATCTTCTGTTGTAGCACCTATTAATAGCACGTTTGCCTTACGATGTCTATCGGTTTCTCCAAGTTTATTGTACGTTCCTGTATCCATAAAGTAAAAAATCATCTCTTGCCCTTCAGGAGGAAGTCTATGAATTTCATCCAAAAACAATATCCCCCCATCAGCTTTTTCAACAATTCCTTCTTTTTCTTTATCCGCACCTGTGAATGCACCTTTGACATGACCAAATATGTAGGATAAAAGAAGTTGAGGATTATTACTATAATCAGCACAATTAAATACTACAAATGGAGCATCTTCTTGCAATTTTTTTATGTATTTAGAATATTGGTACATTATATTAACAAATAAACTTTTTCCTACTCCTGTACTACCTATTATCAATGTGTGAAGTCCATTTGGGGGATATAATAATGCAGCTTTAGCCTGTTCAATTTGATTTTTAAGACTAGTATGTGCTCCAATCAAATAATTAAATGGGGACTCTTCTTCACCACCAATAGATTTATCAACCTTTACAAAATCTTCAAGATCAGATATTTCTTCTAACTCTTTTGGCAACTTTATTGATAATATTTCTTCAAAACTGCTTCTATCAAAATAGAGAACAGGTCTATTCTTTATTTTGATTATTTTCCCATCTCTACATAAAGTGTTAAGTTCTCTTGACACATTACTCCTTAATATATCAAGTTTTTCTCCAATTTCTTGAGCACTAAACCCTTTAATCTCCAGAAGCTTATTCTTTGTAAAATTCTTAGAATTAGTTTCAATATAACTATAAATTCTTTCAATACGCTTCATAACTATTCCCCCAAAATTAATTGCTTTTATTTATTGCTGCTTATTAATTTCTAATATATCTTTTATAACTTCACCAGCAATTATCATACCAGCTACTGGTGGTACAAATGAAATACTCCCTGGTATCTGCCTTTTTTCTGCACACTTTTTAGTTCCCCCAGTACAAACACAGCCAGTCTTACATGTAACTACATCTTCGTAATTTGGCTTAATTGGGACTTCTTCCGAATACACAACTTTTAATTTCTCTACCCCTCTTTTCTTTAGTTCATGTCTCATCACCTTAGCTAATGGACAAATCTTTGTTTTAAATACATCTGTAACTTTAAATTGTGTTGGATCTAATTTATTTCCTGTTCCCATAGAACTCATTATCTTAATATTCTTTTTATAACAATATTCTGCAAGTCCTAATTTTGCAGTAACAGTATCAATTGCATCCACTACATAATCAGCATCCTCAGGAATTATTTCAGATATATTTTCTTGAGTGACAAATACTTGATGTGTTATAACTTTACAATTTCTATTTATAGATTCAATTCTTTCTTTCATTACTTGCACTTTAGGCTGACTTATAGTTTTATATGTTGCATGTACCTGCCTATTTAAATTAGTTAAACATACTGTATCATCATCAATAATTATCAATTCCCCAACTCCTGCTCTCGCAAGTGCCTCGATGGTATAACTTCCTACTCCTCCAACTCCAAAAACGACTACTTTACTTTGTCTTAATTTATCTAATCCACCTTCACCTATTAAAAGTTCAGTTCTTGATAAAGAATGTTGTACTGACATATTCTTGCTCTCCTTATTATTATATTTTATATAGAATCATAGTACTTTCTATTCCGCTATTATTATATTCAAAATATTAAATATTACGTACAATGCCAATATATATTTTGCTTTAATATTTGATATTATATCATAATTTCGTGTCATTACTACAATACATTGTTTCCCAGTTATATTTATTCTTTTATCTATCAAATTTTTCAATTAAATATTATAATATAAATTAGTTTAATGTTTATTAATACATAATATAATTAATTTTATTTAGGAGGATAATTCATATGACTATAGGAATTATTGCTGCAATGGCAGAAGAATTAGAAATTTTATTAAATGATTTAGCACTGATTGAAAAGAAAGAAAAGGCTAACATGACTTTTCATAAAGGTACATTATATGGAAAGGATGTTGTTGCTGTAGTTTGTGGAATTGGTAAAGTTAATTCTGCAATCTGTACTCAAATATTAGCTTCAGAATATAATGTAGATAAAGTTATTAATGTTGGAGTTGCAGGAGGAATCGGTAAAGAAATTTATCCTGGCGACATAGTTGTTGCTGAAAACTTAGTACAACATGACATGGATACTACAGCATTTGGAGATAAGATGGGACAAATTCCAAGACTTGATACTTTTGATTTTAAATGCGATAAAGAAATGGTTGCAATAGCTAAAAAAGCTTGCGAACAAATCTCAGAATTAAATAGCTTTACAGGCAGAATTGCTTCAGGTGATCAATTTGTAGCAAATATTGAAAAAATCCAATGGCTTGAAAAAGAATTTGGTGCTATATCTTGCGAAATGGAAGGAGCTAGCATTGCTCAAGTTTGTTACTTAAACTCAATTCCTTTTGTAGTTATTAGATCAATTTCAGATAATGCAAACAACGGAGCACATATGGATTATCAAAATTTTGTTCCTATTGCAGTTAAAAATTCAACTAAAATATTAAAACAAATGCTTGAAATGATGTAATTTCATTTCATGATTAAATAAAGATCATACTTAATCTAGCCACTCTACGTGACCTTGTTATTAAGTACGATCTTTATTTTTTATCATTTACATGTCTTTAAAATTTCTATTTTAATTTAAATGTATTTATTAAATTAATCAAACGCTCTGACATATTATTTAAAGAATTTGCCGAATTAGTCACACCTTCCATCGTTGCCAATTGCTCTTCAGTAAAGGCAGATACACTTTGTGTTGATTCTGCTGCAGACTTAGATATTTCTTCAATAGTTTCAAAGTTATTCACTAATTTATCTGTACTTTCACTCATTTGCTTTGACGCCATTGATACTTCTTCTATTGTTTTTCTAAAATCATTAATTGAATTCTCTATGGTATTAAAAGAGACACCTGCCGCGTGAACAGCTTCAATTCCTTCCTTAACTTGTTGTTCACTTTCTGTCACAACACTTATTGTTTTTTCAGTTTTTAACAATATTGCTCTAATTACCTCTGATACCTGTTTTCCAGAAATTGATGTTTGTTCTGCAAGCTTACTTACTTCAGCAGCCACTACTGCAAATCCTTTTCCAGCATCACCAGCTCTTGCAGCTTCTATTGATGCATTCAAAGCAAGTAAATTAGTTTGAGATGCTATATTGGTAATTATAGCAATAATATCATTAATCTTCTTAGATTCATTTCCTAATTCATTAACTATATTTGCGATATCTGTTACTGTATACTTAACAGCATTCATTTGTTCTACAGCCTTCTGAACTGATGTATTTCCTTCCATTACAACATCAGAAGTTTTTAATGCCTGATTATTTGCATTATAAGCTTTTGAATTTATTTCATCAGCTTCATTACTCATTTCTCTTGCCGCCTGAACACTTTTCTCAACACTATCAACTTGACGCTCTGTTCCAGTTGCAACATCTTGAGAAATATTAGCTACATACTTTGTTGCTTCAGCTGTTTGATGTGCTCCAGTTGTTAATTCATCAGATGATATTGCCACCTTTGCTGCTGCTTCTTCAACTTCTGTAAGTATTTTTCGTAAATTTTTAGTCATAATATTAAAAGCATTTATCAAATCACTTATCTCATCATTACTCTTAATTTGTATCTCCTCACCAGTCAAATCCCCATCAGCAATTTTAATTGCTGTTTTTGATATTGCTACTATAGGCTTAGAAATCAAATTGCTAATCCAGTAAGCCACTCCAAATCCAATAAATAAAATAATAAAAGTAAATACAATTATTAGGATTTTTGATGAACTTATCATGCTTTCAGTTTCATTAATTTCTTTATTTAATAGAGCCTCTTGATTTTCAATAAACTTATCAGAAGTATCACTAAACTTTTGTATTAATTGATTTTGTGCTTTTGCAGTTTGGGTATATTTATCTATATTATTTTTCTTCTTATAGTCTATCATCTGGTCTGCTGAAATAACATATTGTTCTTCAATTAAATCTAATCCCTGCAGAATTTGCCAACTATCCTGTCCTTTGATTAACTCTCCTATTTTCTTACTTTTTTCATTATATGAATCAAAAGCCTTTTGATAAGACTTAAAATAATTTGCATCTCCTGTTATAAGATAATAATTAACACTAGCCTGTTCATCACTAATAGCATTATTTAAGTCTTTAATATAACTTACTATTGTAGTACCATTATTCACCAAATTTGTGTATTTAGTGTTTACTTTACTTGTCAATACATAGTTAGCTATAGCCACAATAACTAAGAATAAAAGTACAGCTGCGAATCCACCATATAATTTTTGCCGAATAGTAATTCTCATATTACTCTCCCCCTTTCACACCGCTCAGAATTTTGTTTGCACTTGTTCTAAATTGCTTCGCTGCATCTTCTGGTGTAAGTGTGCTGGCTAAAATTTCATCAGTTAATCTTTGAAAAAGTGCATTAACATTACCTGCTGTATTTGGTGTTGGTGGATCTTGAGGACTTGGATTTTCTTTAATGTATTTCAAAAATAAATACTGCTGTTTATCACCTTCACTTGCTTTCTTTTCTAAATTATCACTTACCTTTGCCGAAGTTGATACTCCTCTTTCAGCCTTTAATATGTCATTAACCTCCAAATCATTTGTTAAAAAATCAATAAATTCCATTGCTTCTTTTTTATGTTTAGAATATGCTGAGACACAAAGATACATTGATGGCCTAATACAGCTTGTAATTTTCCCTTTTGTTTTTGATGGCACTGATATTATTTGCATACTTGTATTAGAAGCTTTATTAAGACCAGAAACTTGATTAGAAACTCCCCACCAAAGTGCAGATTTTCCAGATGAAATCAAAGCATTTTTGTCCGTAATTGTAACTGGTGCAATTAAACCTTCATCTAGACATTTCTTGTAAAAATTAAAATAATCTATAAAAATCTGATCATCTTTATAACCTAATGCTGTTCCTTCTGAATTAAAATATGTGCTGCCATAAGCTCTAACGAAATTATTATAGTCAACAAAGTTAGCTAATGGATAAAAGTTCGGATCACTTATTTGAGATTTAAGCTTTTTAAGAGTTTCATATAATTCATCATATGTATATCCAGACTTAAGCATATCTACTCCAGCCTTTTCAAACACTGACGGATTTACTGCCATACAGTACGCATTAATTCCCCATGGAAGCCCATATAACTGTCCATTGTCAGTTCCAGCTTCTAAGCTTGATTTATCAACATCAGATAAATTCACGATATTCTTCTCAACATAGGGTTCAAATGGTTCAAATAAGTTACGATTTGCATAATTATGTACAAAGTCATAATTAGCTTGAATAATATCAGGCATATCTTCATCTGCAGTATTCATAGCTAAGTTAACCTTTACATCTGATGTGCTTGCATAACTCTTCACCTCAAATTTTACATTTGGATGCTTTTTTTGAAACAATTCAATTGCTTGTTGAGTTATATTTTTTCTTTGATCATTTCCCCACCAAATAAACTTTAGATTCACTTCTTTAGAGTCATCATCAACTTTCGAATTCGTTTTATTAAGACCATTACAACCAACACTACTAAATATCATAGCTACGATAAAAACCCCTAAAAAGATGTAACTTAATATCCTTCTCATTACCATTCCCCTTATATAATATATTTAGGTTGAAAAAGGTAACCTATAACCCTTGATTAACCGTATATTTGTACACACGTATTTTGTATAACAACTTTATTAGATAGCGCGATGTCGACTTGCCCTTCTTAATATGAACTTCTATAATTAGCTTAACTTATTCAATATCTAATAATGTATTCTTGATTTATATATCGACATTTTTCTTGGAATCTTTATCATTTTTTAGCTTATTTTTATATTAATTTCTACAGTTTTCCAACAATTTCATCATCTTTCATTATATATTTAACATAAATAACTTCCATACATGCCTAATAAAAAAACATAAAATATTGAATCTATAAATTTCCAAATTCAATATCTTATGCTTATATACTATCTTATTATAAAAACCTTCTTGATAAAGCTACTACCAAACTTGATGTATAGAATACCCCAAGAAATGATTCTAAACTCACAATCAACTTCATCCAATTAAGAGGAGTTATATCTCCATACCCAACTGTCGTAAATGTTATTATTGTAAAATACAGAGTATTCCCAAACTTACTTATTAAAAAATGTATATCAAAATTTGAATTTTTAAACATCTCAAACACTGTTTCAAATAAATTTTTCGAACTCATTGGTGCATCTTTACACATTAATAAATTAGGAAAACAGCAATAAAGCATAAAAAATGCAACTATTATTACCCCCATAGTTAATAAAGTTCTTTCCCAACTTGTATAGTACTTAGTTGTTATTCCAATTAAATAATCTAATAAAGTAAATCTATAAGTTCCTTTATTTTTCTTTTCCAAACGTTCATATTTTTTGAAATAGAAAAAAGTTGTTAAAAATTGTTCTGTCCTTCCACTAGACTTATAGATATCAGATACAATCAAAAAATTCCATTTAGTTTTTTTATAATTATCTTCAAAAATCAATGGCTTGTACTCTTTATTTGTTAGTAACTCGTATTCTAAATAACATTTATCAGAGAAATTTGTTTTGTATAAGCTTATCTTTCCATTTAATTCATCAAAATCTATTTCTGATTTTTTATAAAATGAACATTGGAGAAAATTCAATTCACCATTAACTGACAACTGTAATTTGCTTAATCCTTCAAACATACAATCAACAAAATCCAAATCTTTATTTGACATAACCTTATCCATAATAAAATCATTAAATATAGTAACCTTTTGAAAAAGTAAATTATCCATTATTTGTGAAGTATTAATATTTAAAGTCCCAATTTCTGAATTTTCAAATATAACATCTTCTTTGAAAACTACATTATTAATTCTTGATTTTTCACAATTTATAAATCTTATAAATATATTTTTTTGTATAGTTGATTCATTAATTTTTATTCTCTTATAATCTCCACCCAATAATTCTATATCTGAAAAAAACTCACAATTAGTAAAACTTAAATATAATGAATCATCTAATTTAGGTTTAGAATAGCTATCGATCTTAAATCTCTTTAAAAAAATAGCACTATCAAAAATACCGCAAATATTAATACATTCAAAGGTTACTAATATTCTTTTCTTCCTCTCTCCTATGTCTGTACATCCTTCTAGATACTCTAATAATTTTTCTCGTGTATCGATAACCTCATACTCTTCTTTCTTACCACCCTTTATTATAGATACACTCCTTAGTCCTTCTTCTATTTCTTTGGAATTTAATTCATTAAATTCGACTGTAAATTCTTCTCTTATCCCAACCATATTATTACCCCTTTAATAATCCTTCAATTTCCAGCTCCCTGGTTCATCTATAATTTTATAACAAAATCTTAACAGAAAAAAGAGCTTAGAACTTTATAGTTATTTATGATCATTAACAGGCGTTGTAATCTCAATATGATTACCTTCACTATCTTTAAATTCAGCTACCCAATTTGCACCAATTTGAGTTAATGGAAATACTATTTCTAATTTTGATAATTTACTTTTTAGAATATCGAGGCTATTTACCTCTAAACTTGGTAGACAGTTGCTCCCAAAAGTATGTTTTTCATTCATCTTTTGATACGCAAATAATCCTAAACGAAATCCATTAACATCAATTACACTATAAATGTCATCACGAATAGCTACCTCTTGTTCTAATAAATTCTCATAAAAATTAATTGCTCTATCCATATCTTCAACACAGAGATATAATGATTTAATACTGCAATCCATCTACCATTACTCCTATCATTCAACATTATAACTTCAGAAAATTTTTAATTTCTTTAAAATACATAATATGATCAAAACTCCTTTTCATGTGATTTAAAAAAATCATAATATGTTCGTACATTCTCTAATTCTGTCCATCTTTTCACATCAACAGGATCTTCATCAAGATCATATATTTTTGCTCCTCGCATAGCAAGTAAGAAAGGTGAGTGCGTTGATATAATAAACTGACAGTTTAAAAAGCGAGCAGCTTCCTCAATAAAACTCATTAATTCCATCTGACGTTGTGGAGAAATACTATTTTCAGGCTCATCCAATATATACAATCCATTCTCATCAATTTTTTCAATAAAATATCTATATGCACTTTCTCCATTTGAATACTCTCTTACATTACTCATTAATTTATCTCTTACAAAACGTGACTGAGTTTTACTTCTAGTAAGATTTACTTTTTTTAATTGCTCATAATCTGCTATAGACTTCATTTGAAAACGAGAATATTTAGATTCTAAATATTCTTCAAAAAGGTTTTCCCGTTTTTGATCAATTCCTTCATTAATATTACGGACATTTAGCATATAATCAAATACATCATCACTTGTAATAATTCTGCTATTATCAGGAATATCAGTTTCAATATACATCTTGCACATATTAACATAGTCAGGATAAAAATTAGATTTATTATAGATAGAATCGCGATTTATCCCTGTCTTTTCTGCAATAACATTTAATGCTGTTGATTTTCCAGAACCATTTCCTCCATATAAAATAGTAATTGGTTCAAAATCAATTTGTTCAAGGCCGTGTGCAGATAATATCTTAAATGGATAAAATGAATCATAACAAGTTCTCTGTATACTCATAAAGAATTTAATTTCCATATATTCATTAGGAAATGTAAATTTATTTAAATAAATCATTTTTTTCTCCCCTAAATAATATTTATATACTCTAATACTTTTCTATGCACAATTGGTTAAATTAAAAAATAAGTTAGGCTCACTTAATTCCGTCTATTTCTGACTTTAACCTATTAAAATATTCATCCATAAACTTTAGTCTTTCTTTACCTATTTCCTTTGCTTTTTCTATATACAATTTATTGGGGATTTTTTTAAATTTCACTTCATATTCAATGAAAGGAGTATGTTTTGATACATCCTTCAATCTTCCATTTTCAACTGTATTAGAATTCATATATTCATTAAGAGAGTCATTATCTATCAATCTTTGCCCAAATTGTCCTGCCAGCATAAAAGTACGAGCAATTCCGCTTGCTCCTATAACATCAAGTTTATCTGCATCAAAAAGTATTTTTGCTTCTATTGAATTTGGCTCATTTCCTGTTCTAAACCTATGGGCCACAATACAGTGCTTAATTTTTTCTATCTTTTCCTCTTCGTATTCTAACTTTTTTAATATCTCCTCAGCCATAATGCTACCCAAAACTGCATGATCTATTTTTCCAGTTTTATCTTGACTCTCTTCCACTCTCGCAATATCATGTAATAAAGCTGATGGAATAAGTATTTCTAAATCAACATCTTTCTCATATTTTGCAAGCAATAAGCAAAGATTGTACACCCTAAATACATGGTCTAAATTATGTGCTGAACAAGTTAATTTTTGTTCCACAATTTCTATAATTTTTTTGTGCCTCTCTTCAACATCCATATGTATTACCATCCTTTTATATAAAATAATTCCATATGTACAGATTATCAAACGTATGTTCTTTTGTCAAATCATCCTATAAAATTTATAGGATGACGCTAAAATGAAAAATTAAATTCCGTATGTAAGACAATTAATTTTGAACATAAAAAAATCGTAGGCGACTGTGGAGCCGTAGATTTTTTTTACGCATCTGCCTTTTCGAACGCATGTGAGAA
>NZ_JAKJJY010000045.1:0-14477 GCF_022320955.1 Clostridium sp. YIM B02555
TCCGCTGTAATAAATATGTGTTTAATTTCGGTAAGTTCCGCATATGTCTAATTCTTGCTTTGGATATCTATAAATATAAAAATTTGATATTAGGTAAATGGGGGTATAAATTTATGGATAAATATAAAGTTCTTAAAATTAAGCAAAGTGTTTTTGAAGACAATGATAGACAAGCTAACTTGCTTAGAGAGGATTTAAAAAAAGAAAAAACATTTTTATTAAACTTAATGTCGTCTCCTGGTTCTGGAAAAACGACCACTCTTTTAAAAACAATTGAAGCCTTAAAAAGTGAAATGAATATAGGTGTATTAGAGGCGGATATAGATTCAGAAGTAGATGCTAATACAATTTCTACAACAGGTGCTAAGGTAATACAATTACATACAGGTGGTATGTGTCATCTAGATGCAGATATGACTAAACAAGGTTTATTAGGCTTAGGAACAGAAGAAATAGATTTAGCAATCTTAGAAAATGTGGGGAATTTAGTCTGTCCTGCTGAATTTGATACAGGTGCATCAAGAAATGCAATGATTTTAAGTGTACCAGAGGGGGATGACAAACCACTAAAATATCCTCTAATGTTCTCTATTGTCGATATTGTACTTATTAATAAAATAGATACAATAGACTATTTTAATTTTGATTTAGAGGTAGTTAAAGAGAGAATTATAAAAATCAATCCTAAAGCAAAAGTAATTCCGATTTGTGCAAAAACAGGAGAAGGTATTGATCAATGGGCAAATTGGCTAAGAAAAGAAGTTGATAATTGGAATGAAAAGGCCTAGTTATGGTAAATCAAATAATTAATTAAATTATTAAGTAAATAAATTCTAATTAATAGTGTGCATTTCAATTCAAGAAATCCTTAATTGATTTTACTTTTAACTGATAATTGAGCATTGATAATTTAAATATATATATTGGTTAATAGGGGGAAAATATATGGTAAAAGAAAAGGTATTAGATCTTGCTAATCACATCAATAGGACAAAGCGTGGGTCAAAGGCAGAAATAAAGGCAGAAGATCCTGAATATATGATTTTAGAACCTGTTGTTACTGATGAAATGGCAGAAGTTGGACTTTGTCTAGAATTACGTAATCCTAAAAGTGCTGAGGAAGTTTCACTCTTGTGTAATAAATCTGTTGATGAAACCTCTAAAATATTGTGGCAATTAGCCGTTGACGGTATTTGTTTTGTTAATAAAAAGGAAGGCGTAGACAAATATTGGCTAGATACTTGGATTCCAGGGGTTATGGAAATGATGGTTAATCATAAAGAAAATGTTAAAAAGTATCCTCAAATTGCTGAGGCTTTTGAAGCATATGGGAGAGTAAGAGGCCCAAAAACAGTGGGTAATATCCCAGTTGGTAAAGGCTTAATGCGCGTTATTCCAATTGAACAAGCAATAGAAGGAGAAACAAGAAAGGCTTCTTATGAAGAAGTTTCTAAATATTTAAATGAAAACGATATTTTTTCTGTTGCTGATTGCGCATGTCGTACAGCAAGAGAGGTTATGGGCGAAGGCTGTGGTCACTTAAAAGAAGATATGTGTATTCAAATGGGCCATGCAGCAGAGTATTATATTCGTACTGGTAGAGGAAGAGAAATTACACGTGAGGAAGCTTTTGATATTATAAAAAGAGCAGAGGAGAATGGGTTAGTACATCAAATACCAAATACTGATGGTTCTGGGAAAACTCATGCTATTTGTAATTGTTGCGGCTGCTCATGTTTATCCTTAAGAACTGCTGAAATGTATTTTAATACTGACATGGTGAGATCAAACTATGTTTCAGTAGTAGATAAAGATAAATGTGTTGCATGTGGAGAGTGTGTCGAAAACTGCCAAGTTAATGCTTTAAGATTAGGTCAAAAAATTTGTACTAAAACTCCAATTCCTGAAAAAAAGAGAGCGCTTCCATATGATACTGAGTGGGGCCCAGAGAAATGGAATGCAAACTATCGTACCAATAGACAAGTTGTAGTCGATACTGGTACAAGCCCTTGTAAGGCTGAATGTCCAGCCCATATTGGAATTCAAGGCTATATTAAATTAGCATCACAAGGAAGATATACTGAAGCTCTTGAACTTATTAAACATGAAAATCCATTTCCAGCAGTATGTGGTCGTATATGTCCTAGAAAATGTGAATCGGCATGTACAAGAGGAGATGTAGATGATCCAATTGCTATAGATGATATAAAAAAATTTATTGCAGAACAGGATTTAAGTAAGGAAAACAGATATATACCTAAAGTTAAACATGAATATGGAAACAAAATAGCTATTATAGGTGCTGGCCCATCTGGACTTTCTTGTGCTTTCTACTTAGTAATTGATGGCTATAAAGTAACAGTATTTGAAAAAGAAAAAGTACTTGGAGGAATGCTTACTCTTGGAATTCCATCCTTTAGGCTTGAAAAAGATGTAGTTAATGCTGAAATAGATATTTTAAAAGAATTAAATGTTGAGTTTAAGACTGGAATAGAAGTAGGTAAAAATGTAACAATTGATGAGTTAAGGGCTCAAGGCTATGAAGCATTTTATTTTGCAATAGGTGCTCAAGCTGGAAGAAAGCTTGGAATCGATGGAGAAGATGCAGAAGAAGTTATATCGGGTGTAGACTTTTTACGAAAAGTAAATCTTGGTGAACCATTAAGATTAAATGGAGAAACCATCGTAATTGGTGGAGGAAATGTTGCCATTGATGTTGCTAGAACTGCTGCACGTATAGGTGCTTCCAAAGTTAATATGTATTGTTTAGAAAACAGAGCTGAAATGCCTGCACTTGATGAAGAAATAGAAGAAGCATTAGCTGAAGACATCAATATAAATAACTCGTGGGGTCCAAAGAAAATAATAGTAGAAAATGGTCATGTGGTTGGAGTTGAGTTTCAAAAATGTATTTATGTATTTGATGAGAATAAAAGATTCAATCCTAAATTTGATGAAAATGAAACTATAGTTGTTAAAGGAAATAATGTTTTGATTTCTGCAGGTCAAGGAATTGATTGGGGTAACTTAATTGAAGATACCAAAATTCAATTAAATCCAAATAAAACAATAAAAGCTGATTCTATTACTTTACAAACAGATGAACTTGATGTTTTTGCAGGAGGAGATTCACTAACTGGTCCTAAGTTTGCTATTGATGCCATCGCATTAGGTAAAGAAGCTGCAATTTCAATACATCGATTTGTTCATCCAGGCCAAAGTCTAACTATTGGCCGAATTAAAAGGGAATATCGTTCATTTAATAAAGAAAATCTTGAACTTGAAGGTTATGATTATCTTCCAAGGCAAAAAGCAACACATATAGATGCAAATAAAGCTGAAAATACTTTTAAAGATATCCGTGGTACTTTTTCAGAAGAACAAATTAAGAAAGAAACGGAACGTTGCCTTGGATGCGGTGCTACAGTAGTTGACCAATATCTTTGTGTTGGATGCGGTGTTTGTACTACAAAATGTAAATATGATGCTATCAAATTAGTGAGAAGATATGATGGCACTGGAGTAGAACTTCGAGAACTAAAACCTGAAATAATAAAACATGCTTTAAAACGTAAGGTTAGAATAGCAGTTAAAAAACCTGTAAGATTCCTTGAATCAATTATTTCTGGAAAAAAATGAATAAATACAATTCATACATTTTATAAATATCTAAAGCAAGAATTAGACATATGCGGAACTTACCGAAATTAAACACATATTTATTACAGCGGACTAATGAAATTTTCGCTGGATGGGTTCTAAGTGGAAGGATGCACCCATTTCTGCATGTTCCTAAAGTAAATTTATGACAAGCAGAAAATGGAACAACCTTCCACTAATAACCATCACCGCTTAATTTCATATGCCGCTTGCACAAATATGTATCTAATTTCTAGTGTAGTGTTACGATTATAATTTCTCAATAGTACATATATATTACATTTATAAGTTTGATTATTAAAAAGGTGGTGATTGATTTGCATGAGCTTGGAGTTGTTATAGAAGTCGTAAAAAATGTTGAAAATTTTGCTAAAGCAAATGAAATTACAAAAATAGATGCAGTAGTTCTTCAAATAGGTGAGCTTTCATCCATGATTCCTAGATATATTGAAGCATGTTATCCTGCAGCCGTAGATGGTACATTATTGCAAGATACAAAATTAGAAATTGAAATTATGCCAGCAAATGGTATTTGTACAAGTTGTAATAAAGTATATAATTTAATTAAAAGCAATTGGTGTTGCCCTTATTGTGGAAGCAAAGAATTAGAAATATTGGGTGGTAGAGAGTTTATAATTAAGGAAATTGTTGCTTGTTAATTTACAGATTATTAGGTCATTCTTTTGGTTTTTTACAAAGGAATGACCTTTTATAATTTTATAAGTTAATTAAAAATTAACTATATTATTTTAATTTTTAATGTTAAAATAATAATTATTATTATTGCATAGTTAATATTAAAGATAACTTTTATTTACAAAAGATGATGACTATAATTAATTATTTATTTTTAATAATAAATTAATTACTGAAACTTTTCAGTATTTCTTGAATTGAGATGAAAAATCTTAATTAGAATTTATATATATTAAGAATAATAATTACTAAATATGCAATAAAATTATTAGAATTAGGTGATATACATGATAAATTTAGATTACACGGAATTAACTGGAGAAATAATAACTAGAGAAAGTTTTAATTATGAAGAGGAAAGAGCGTGCTGGAATAGAGCAATTAAAAAATATCCAAAGGTAATTATTAATTGCAGTAATAATGCAGATATAAGTAATGCAATAGCTTGGGCTAAAAAGAATTCTTTAGAAATCAGAATACGTTCAGGAAGACATCATTATGAAGGATATTCTACTGGGGATGATGTCGTAGTGATTGATGTAAACAAAATGAATAATATTGAAATAGATGAAAAAGCAAGCTTAGTTAAAATACAAGGTGGGGTTAGTAACCGAGAAATATACGAGGCACTTGGGAAAGCTAACTATCCTTTTCCTGGAGGAGGCTGTCCGACTGTCGGCGTTACAGGCTTAGTCTTAGGCGGAGGATGGGGATATTCCTGCAGAATGCTTGGTTTATCAGCAGATAGTTTACTTCAAATTGAGCTTATAGATTACAAAGGAGAATTGATAATTGCCTCAGAAAATATAAATGAAGATTTATTTTGGGCTTGCAGAGGCTCTGGTGGTGGAAATTTTGGTGTTGTTACTAGTATGACTTTTAAATTGCCAGCAAAGCAAAATATAGCAACATTAATTGATATAGATTATGCAAATATTAACTTGGATCAAATAAAATCAATATTTGATTTATGGATAGAACTTTTTAAAGATTTGGATAGACGAATGAACTTGAAAATGGCAATATATAATTCGAAAATAAACGGAAAAGGCGTTCATATAACAGGGGTATTCTACGGCAGTAAAAATGAAGCTTCTAGCATTCTTTCAAAATTTAAAAGTGTATTACCTTATAGAGTATTTGATCTAAAATGTACTTCTATTTTAGAAGTTAATAGGATAATTCAAGATAGCCATCCACCATATGAAAAATATAAATCCTCAGGTAGATTTGTATTTAATAATTACGATTCTAGTATGGTAAAGAAAATCATAAAACTTGTAAATGAAAGAGCTGAAGGATCAATTTACACAGCTGTTTCACTTTATGGATTAGGCGGAGCAGTCATGGACAAAGATAAAGAGGATACAGCTTTCTTTTATAGAGATGCAAAATTTATAATGGGTTTCCAATCAGTTTGGGAAGATGATGTACATGCTAAAACTAATATAGATTTTGTTAAAAATAATATTTCTTTTATTAAATCTATTACTACTGGAGCCTATATTAATTTTCCATGTGGCGAACTTGAAAATTATGAAGAAGAATATTATGGTGAGAATTATAAAGAACTGAGAAAAATAAAAATAAAGTATGATCCATCAAATGTCTTTAACTTTCCTCAAGGTATTAAAACTATATTGTAAACTTGGCATAATTTTTTAATAGAAGGCATGCTTACTATTTTTACTAATAATTTATTAGATTAATATTCTCTTTAGTGGTTAATATAATACTGCCAAGCAAAATTTATATTATTAAAGGGAGGTAATTATTATGTCTTCAAACAATAGTGGAAGAAACAGAACATTAGTACCAGAAGCAAAGCAGGGATTAAGCAGATTAAAAACTGAGGTTGCTTCAGAAGTTGGTTTAAGTGACTATGAAAATCAAGATAAAGGTAACCTTTCTTCAAGACAAAATGGTAGCGTTGGCGGTTACATGGTAAAACACATGATCGAAAGCTACGAACAAGGCTTAAAGTAATTTAAGCTAAGCATGTAGTAAATCCATTCTCCGAGGAACCGTAGACTCCTTCCTTACGGTTAATGAAGGCTAGTAGAACATTTGTATTTTAAAATACTTGCTCTACTGGCTTTTATTATGTATAAATCAAGTAATAATTAAAAAAGGCTATATTTGAATTGGTTATAATGCTAAAATATAAATGATACAGAATAATTCTGGAATACTTTTAGTTATAGAAATAATATATATAAGTTCTAATCAAGATTGTACATCACAATTCAAGAAATCCAGAATGGATTCCGCCATTAATTGAATATTGATAATTGGAATATATAATTCTCATCATATAAGGAGATAAAGATGGAAAAAGATTCACTTAAAAAATATTATAATTGGTTCAATTCTTACATAAAAAAATTTTATGGAGATGACCCAGTGATAAATCAAAATATAGAATTAAAGGAAAAACATACTTTAAATGTTGCTAACCATGCAGTAAGTATTGCTAAATCTCTCAATTTAACAGGAGAAGAAATTAATACTGCAGAAATCATAGGCTTATTTCATGATATAGGAAGATTTGAACAATTCAGAACTTATAAGACATTTAGAGATTATATTTCAGTAAATCATGCAGCACTTGGTGTAAAAATACTAGTGGAATATGATGTTCTAAAGTATTTAGATAAAGACCGACAAAAATTAATTATTAAAGCAATAAATCTACATAACGAAAAAGATCTACCAAAAGATTTAAATGTTGATGAAGCCTTGTTTTGTAAATTAATTAGAGATGCAGATAAGCTTGATATTTTTAGGATTATTACTGAATATGAAGAAGAAAGAAGAAATAATCCAAATCCAGCTTTAGATAATTTGCCTTTTACGCCAGGCTATAATAAAGAGTTACTTCAAGCTATACTTACAAATAAAAAAATCAATAACAATTCTTTAAAGAATTATAATGATAGAAAATTATACGAATTAAATTGGATAACAGATTTGAATTATGCTTTCTCAGTTAACTACATTAAAGAAAAGAATATATTAAAAATACTTACTGATTGCTTACCTAAAAATGATGAGATCGATGAAATTTCAAAATATTTAGAAAAATATATAGAAGGTTTTCTTAAGGAGGAAAAAATATGATTAATAACATTAGCAAAATCACAATTTATGTACAAGATCAAGAGCAAGCTAAGAATTTTTGGGTCAATAAATTAAAGTTCATTGTAAAATTTGAACAACAAATGGGGCCAAATATGAAATGGATCGAAGTGGCTCCAAATGAAACCTCACAAACTACCTTTGTATTGTATGATAAAAACATGATGAAAACTCAAAATCCAAAAGTTAATGTTGAACATCCATCTATTATTTTAAGTACAACTAATATAGAAGAAGCATATGCAGAAATGAAAAACAACTCAGTAACTGTCGGTGAAATGATGACAATGCCTTATGGTAAAATGTTCTCTTTTAAAGATTGTGATAATAATGATTATTTGCTTAGAGAGGATAAATAGTTCTATTTATTTTAATTTATTTGGTATGGAGTGGCTATATTTAGTCACTTCATAATGGCAAAGTTCAAATATTGGCTTATATTAATTTACCATAGAGAGGATGTGAAATTTTAAAGAAATATGCATTAATGGATCTTTCTTTAAAAGTAATTATGGAAAATAAAAAAATAGTAAGAGATGGACATATTCATTCACCGTATTGTCCTCATGGAACTCAAGACAGTTTTGATATGTACGTAGAAAAAGCACTAATTGAGGACTTAGAAGAAATTACATTTACGGAACACATGCCTTTTCCATGTTATTTTATTGATGATAAAGCTTTTCAAGATGAATGTGCTCCAGATTTTGAAGCAATTAATAAATATTTTGAAGAGGTTGAAAAAATCAAATTAAAATATGCAGATAGAATTAAAATAAATATAGGCTTAGAGGTTGATTTTGTTGAAGGCTATGAAGAAGAAACCAAAAAAGTTCTTAATTTATATGGTCCAAAATTAGAAGACGGATTACTATCCGTGCATTTTCTTAAAATCGAGGATCAGTATGTAGCTATTGATGGTAGGGATGGATTTGAACAAGCCTTAAATTTATTAGGAAGTGTAGAAAAAGTATATGATAAATATTATGAAACACTTCTTATAGCAATACAATCAGATCTTGGGCCTTATAAACCTAAACGAATAGGACATCCTAATTTAATTAGAATTTTTAATAAATTATACCCATTAGAATATAAGAATTATGAGCTTTTAGAAAAAATAGTAAAGGAACTAAAAAGACGTAATTATGAAGTAGATGTAAATACAGCAGGTCTTAGAAAACCTTATTGTGGTGAAATTTATGTAGCTGATGCTTTTAAAGAATTAGTAAATAAATATGCTATAAAAAAAGTTTACGGTTCTGATTCTCATACAGCTAAAGATGTTGGAAGAGATTTTGATAAGGAATAAACATTATTTTAGTGAGGTATAAATAATGACAGTTGTTGGCGGGGAATTAATAAAAGATATAACATCTTTTATTTTTATTGAGGATAAATTAGAAAAAGCTGATATTATTTTCATTCCAGGTGGTTCTTGGCCTGAACCTGCAGAAAATGCAGCCAAGCTATATCTGGCTAATTATGCTCCTTTTATTTTACCATCAGGTAAATATAGTATGAGTAAAGGCTATTTTCCAGGGGCAATGACTAAGGCAAATGAATATACTGGACCATATTATACTGAATGGGCTTTTATGAAAGATGTATTATTATCATATAAAGTAACTGAAGATGCAATATTAAAAGAAGATAATGCTACTTGGACAAAAGAAAATGCATTCAAATCCCGTGAAGTAACAGACAAATACAATTTGAAAATAAAGAAAGCAATTATTTGTTGTAAATCCTTTCATGCAAAACGATGTTTAATGTTCTACAGCTGGGCATATCCATCTACAGAATTTTTAATATCTCCAGTAGATGTAGAAAATGTAACTAAAGATAACTGGTTCAAAACTGAAAATGGTATTGATAAAGTTATGGGGGAATTATCACGGTGTGGTGGTCAGTTTAAAAAAGCAATTCCTTCTTGGTTTAATTAAGGACTTGCTTATATTAAGATTATCAAAATATAAAAAGGCTAATAGTATTACTTGCCGTTATGGAGGTTGATATTTAATGATAGAAAATTCAGAAGTCACTTTAAGTCAAATGATAAAAATTATACATAGAGCAATAAATTCAGTAGAAAGAGGACTTTTAAATCATGGAGAAAAAGTTGCATATTTAATGCTTAATTTACTAAAGGCAGAAGGAAGCTATAGTGAAGAAGAAATAATTAATCTTTGTGCAATTTCAATCTTTCATGATATAGGAGCTTATAAGGTTGCAGAAATGGACAAAGTTTCGGAAGTTGATGAGTCAGCCTCTGTGTACGAACATGCTATTTATGGCTCGTTATTTATAAAGTATTTTTCTCCACTTTCAGATTTATATAAAGTTGTATTAACTCACCATTTTACACATATTTATTATCAGGAGAATCAAATAGATGTAATATCTAAAGAAGGATTATTATTAAATTTTGCAGATTATGTGGATAGAATGTATGTAAATGAAAATACAAACATTAAAGAAACTATACTTAAAATTAAAGATGTATTTTTAGCTGAGCATATAGATTTATTTTTAACTGCAGATAGTAAATTTAATTTTCTAAGTAAATTATTTGATGGATCATACCTAAAAGAATTATATGAGTTTTTCGATAAAAAGATTTTAACAAGAGAAGAAGTATTAGCATATAGTCAAATGCTTGCATATTCTATAGACTTTAGAAGTGAAGCTACAGTTAAACACACTATAATAGTTGAGGCTATAAGCTATCAAATTGGAAAATTATATGGACTAAACAAGAAAACTTTATCAAAAATAAAAATGGCATCAACTCTTCATGATATAGGTAAAATAGGCATTCCTGTTGAAATCTTAGAAAAGCCAGGAAAGCTTACAGATGAGGAATTTGAAATTATGAAAAGTCATGCCTTGATAGGCTACGATATTTTAAGTGACTTAAATATAGATGATATTAGAGATATTGGTACATTGCATCATGAAAAATTAGATGGAGCAGGATATCCTTTTGGTTTAAAAGAAAACCAAATTACTACTGAAATGCGAATTGTAGCAGTAGGAGATATTGTTAGTGCATTAATTGGAGTTCGGAGCTACAAGGAATCCTTTAGTAAGGATAAGATAATTAAAATATTAACAGATATGGCTGCGTTTAAAAAAATAGATTCGACTATAGTAAATTTATTTGCAGAAAATTATGACTTCATTATTGAAGAAGCACAAAAACAATCAAGCAATTTAATGGATATCTATTCAAATCTAAATACTGAGTTCAAGATTTTATTAAAGCAATTTACATATAAATAATTAAAAAGGTTAATTTGAAATACAATTTTATTTCAAATTAACCTTTTTTTAATAATTTTTTTCTATTTAAATAAATATTTTCTTTATTAATTGTATTTTTTAAATCTTTAGAAATTCTTTCATTTTTTATAATAATTCTCTTTAGATTCATGTTGTATATTATTATTAAAGCATATGTTTCATAGAAATTATCTAGATAATATATCCAATGTTGTTATATAATAGTATAGTTGTAGCTTATATATGGCACTGCGAAATAAAAATGTAAGGATGTAATTAAATAATGAATTTATATAATATCTTAATTGTTGAAGATGAAAAAGAAATATGCGATGGTATTGAAATATACTTAAAAAATCAGGGTTACAATGTTTTTAAAGCAAGCAATGGACTTGAAGGCCTTGAAATCATTGAAAATGAAGCAATTCATTTAGCCGTTGTTGACATAATGATGCCTAAAATGGATGGAACTACAATGGTTATGAAACTTCGTGAAAATTACGAGTTCCCTGTTATAATGCTTACTGCAAAATCTGAAGAAATGGACAAGATCATGGGTCTTAATATAGGTGCAGACGATTATGTTACAAAACCCTTTAATCCCATGGAGCTTCTGGCAAGAGTAAATTCACAATTAAGAAGATATTCAAAATATTTAAATGTTGTAAATAATTTAGAAGAAAACTCAAATAGTTACGTTATTGGGGGCCTAGAATTAAATCTAGATACTAAAGAAGTGCTTTTAGATGGAGAAGATATTAAAGTTACACCAATAGAATTTAAAATTTTAAAACTTCTTATGAAAAATCCAGGAAGAGTATTTTCAGCAGAAGAAATTTATGAATTAGTTTGGAAAGAACATGCTATAAATACGGATACTGTAATGGTACATGTTAGAAATATAAGAGAAAAAATTGAAATTGACAGAAAAAATCCAAAATATTTGAAGGTGGTATGGGGAGTTGGATACAAAATTGAACGACAGTAATAATGAAGCAATAAAAATAAAAATAGATTCAAAGAATACTAGAAAAATATTTATTATAAATCTCATTGCAATAATCTTATTTTTTACAATTGGAACTTTAATGGTTGGAATTTATCCTAAAATTGAAAATGCGGGAAAAGCAAATTCTCTTTCTTTTTATAATTATGATTTTATTATTGAAGATTTTTCAAAAAGTATTTATGTGCTTTATAAGGATGCATTAGAAACTCAGCAAAATAAAACTATCGATGTTAACGATATTTATATAAAATCAGAATTAAAAGCAAAAGATAGTAATGAATATGAAGTGTTGAAAAAAAGTTTAAATGATCATTTAGATAGTTGGTCATCGTATTTAAATAATGAATATCGGAATGTTGATTATGTTGTGCTAGACAAGAGTAATAATATTATTAAAACTAATACTGATAATACTTCGAATACATTATTAAATTCAAATGACATCGATAATAATTATTTTTTTTATGTTAGCATGAGCTTTGATGAAAACGGTAATAATGTTATTAATAGGATATATGGCGTAAATGAACACGACTTCAGAAATGCATTAAATAATCAATTTAAATTAAATTACTTATTTTACACAGGTAATTATAATATAGATAAACCAATCAAAAATATGACTTTTATATATGGTATAAGTAAGAATTTAAAATATAATGATAATTCTTCTGCACTTATAGCGCAGGGGCAAGCTGATGCTTATTTTAATATAACAATAATATATGTATCTATACTTGCTGGGATAATTGTACTTCTTAGTTTATGCATTCCACTTAATGTAGAAAGAGAAATCATAATCTGCAAACAATTTTTCAAACTTCCATTTGAAATTTTAATGTCATTAATCGGAAGTTTGCTCGTTATAATGTGCATAGGCTCTGGTGCAATAGTTCTCTACACTTTAAACGGTGATTTTGTAACTAAAGGATTAAAACAAATTGGAATAGATCCGAATTCAGGTAATATTATAGTGTATTTATCAAATATAATTTATTGGTCAATATTCACTACATTAATATTAGTAGTTATATTTACATTAAAAAAAATCTTTAGCATAGGCTTAATGAAATATTTTAAAGAAAAAACCTTAATTAGTCTAATTATAATGAATGCAAAAAGAAGTATTAAGAAGACATATAAAAATGTAGATAATATTTTTGAAAATGTAGATATCAAAGAGAAATCTAATAAAGCTATAGAAATAATTAATAGTTGCTACAGATATCTAAATAAAAAAATTCAAAGTCTAATAAAAAGAATATATACAACTATTTTTAATATTAATATACGTGAAAAATCTAGTAAGGTAACTGTAAAATTGCTTGGAATTAACTTTATATTTGACTTATTTATTATAATAATATTCTTTGCTGGATGTATTATTTTTGTAAATAATGGAGAAGGGTTAATACTATGGGCCTTTTTAATATTAATATTCTATAATATAGTGTTATTCATTTTTATCGAAAAATATTTCACCAAATTACGCAACAAATTTATCATGCTTTTAGATGCTACAAATAGAATTGCAGATGGTAAATTAGATATAAAAATTGAAGAGGATGCAGGAATTTTCAATCCATTTAAAGAAAAACTTCAAAAGATACAAGTTGGATTTAAAAATGCCGTTGATGAGGAAGTTAAGAGCCAAAAGATGAAAACAGATTTAATATCAAATGTTTCTCATGATCTAAAAACTCCATTAACTTCAATAATTACGTATGTGGATTTATTAAAAAATGAAGGTATTACTGAAGATGAAAGAAAATCATACATTGATACACTAGATAGGAAATCTCAAAGGTTAAAATTTTTAATTGAAGACTTATTTGAAGTAAGTAAAGCTACAAGCGGTAATATTACATTAAATTTAGTTAAAGTTGATATAGTTGAGTTGATGAAGCAAACACAAATTGAATTAGAAGATAAAATAAATAATTCTGGTTTAAAAATCAAAAATAATTTTTCATCCAATAAAATAATTTTAGAGTTAGATAGTCAAAAAACTTTTAGAATCTTTGAAAACTTATTAAATAATGTAGTTAAATATGCGATGAAAAATTCAAGAGTTTATGTAGATATAAATGAACTTGAGAATACTATTGAAATTACTATTAAAAATATGTCAGCCGAAGAAATTTCATTCAATTCCTTTGATATTGTAGAAAGATTTCAAAGAGGAGATAAATCAAGAAACACTGAGGGCTCAGGTCTTGGGCTAGCAATTGTAAAAAGCTTTGTGGAGGCTCAGAGAGGGAATTTTAATATAGAAGTTGATGGTGATTTATTTAAAGCTATCATTATATTTAAACTAACTAAATAATTATTTAATTCACAATTACTTATGTTATAATGTAGTGTGTGATTTTAAATTGATGGGAGAGATACTATGTTTACTAAGGAGGAACTTTTAGTAATAGAAGATGCCTTAAGAATTGCTGATGCAGAATATATAAAATTAATAGATGAAAATAAAAATAATAAAAATAGAATGGTTGCCTTTAATCGAAAGCAAAAGAAATTATGGTTAGTTCAAAATAAGTTAAAGAAACTTTTAGAAGAAAAATAGATACACAACGTAAGAATTAGATTTATGCAACAATTACCGAAATCTGATACATTTATCTTCCGCAGGACTAGTGAAATTTTCGCTGGAAGGTTCTAAATGTGGGCTTGTCGTCATTTC
>NZ_JAKJJY010000046.1:0-14451 GCF_022320955.1 Clostridium sp. YIM B02555
TTCCACCTTTAAATCCACCTTGTGGCTTTAATGCATTTTCTATTGCTGTTTCTTTATCTGAAGTTATAGTTCCCGCTGTTACCAAATTATCCAAGGCTGCTTTAAAATCTCCTTTTGCACTTGTAAGTGCTGTTTCTATTGCTGTTTCTTCATCTGAAGTTATTGTCCCTGCTGTTACTAGCTCTGCTAATTTAGTTTTAATCATTCCTTCATGATTTCCACCCTTAAATCCATCTTTTGGTGTTATTGCTTCTTTAATAGCAGTTTCTTGATCTGACGTTATAGTTCCTGCTGAAACTAATGCAGTTAATTTATTTTCAAATCCATTATCTCTTCCTTGATGTTGAAACTTTCCAGTATTATTTGTTGTTTTGTCTGATGTTGCTGCAAACACACCTGTACTAGCGCCAACCATTAAGCTTGCTAAAATAATTCCTGTCATAACTTTACTTTTTATACTTTTACTTTTCATATTAAATCCATCCTTCCGAAATCTTTTTTATCAAAAATTATAATTTGTATCTCTTATTCGTCTTAATTATAAAAAAGTAATATTACAGTTTTGTCACAAAATTTAGTAAATTATGTTACAATTTAGCTTCATAAAAAAATAATGTCTATAAAATTTTTTAAACTGCTGTAAATAGAAATAAGTAAAAGTTTGCTTTGTCTTATGTGAAGATATCCAAATCGAAAATTAGACTTAGGCAACAATTAACGAAATCAGATACATTTATCTTCCACAGGACTAGTGAAATTTTCGCTGGAAGGTTCTAAATAGCGGCTTGTCGTCATTTCAGAGTGTTCCAGATGTAAAATCCGGACAATCTGTAAATGAAACAAGCCCCCATTAAGAACCATCATCAGCTCAATTTCACATGCCTGATTCCATAAAAATGTATCTGATTTCTAGTGTAGTGTTACGATTATAATTTCTCAATAATACATATATATTACATTTATAAAGTAAACTCTCTATATACTTTCCACGTTCCTTCTTCCCATTTATAAATAGTAACATTATTAAAGGAACAGTGAAATTCACATGGATATTTCTGAATATATTCCCATACCTTAGCGAAGATCGATTTTAGCTTTTTTGAAGCTAATGTTACATGAAAAGTTTTATCCTTTCCATCATTTTTATCGAATTCAATATAAGGTATTTTACTAATTGTATCAATCAGTTTATCATGAAGATTTTTTGCTTCATCTGACATAGCTACTTTCATGTAAATTACTCTATCATCAAAATGATCATAACCGTCGATTTTAAAAACTTCTGCTTTTTCATTTTCACTAAAATCCTCTAATACCTTAATTAGATCTGAAATACCTTTATTATGTTCAAAAGGTGCTTTAATAGTAAAATGAGCAGGAAGTTTAGATGATTTTGCCTTAAATTTATTGAAAAGTTCTTTTCTTAAGTTATTATTAAAATCCCCAGCCTTGCCTTTTATAACACAAACTATTACATATCTCATACTTATTTCTTAATGAGCTTAGTATTTTATTTACCTTTATTACTAAGCATTCCTCCTATCTTTTTTTGTAACGTATTCTTATATTTTACCCCAAATCTTTATAAATAAAATCAAGTTATATAAAACAAAAAATCCTGTTAATAAATATTGAATTTACCAACAGAATCTTTCCAATTAAAACATATAATTAATTCGCTTCTGGATATTTAGTACTATCCCATGTATGGTCATTACTGATTTCTTCATCAGTTAAATTATAATAATCATATTGTAAAACATCTCTATACGATACAGGATCATCCCATGTACAATCCACATGACGCCATTTACCATCAATATAAACCAAATTCCATGCATGGTCTTGTCCATCAGCTTTTCCTTCAACTACAATTGATTTTATTCCTGCTATAGTAAACATTTTTTGCGCAAGTAACGAATATCCTTCACAAACTCCTGTGTGCTTAATCAAAGTATTATATGGATCATATATTGAATAAGATTGGTCATATCTAGTATTGTTTATTATCCAATCATGTATTGCACGCTCTTTTTCAACTTGACTCATACTATTTGGAGCTATTCCTTCAACTATACTTCTTGCTTTTACATCTAATTGAGCTTCCATCTGAGCATTCATCTTGTAAGTACAATCAATTGTTATATTAATAGGGCCAGATCCATATCTTGTTATACTTAAATTATAATTATTTACATTAAACATTTCATATGAATTGGTGACCTTCAATTTATTTATTTCACTTTGAAATATGTTTCCAATATTCTGCATATTAGCATCATCACCATAACATCTTATGTAAAAGTGAGGATTCTGAATGCTTATATTTTTTATAAGTTCTTGATCTATTAAATCACTATCTGAATATTTCCATGCGCCACTGCTATTTAGATAGTATCCATCAATAGTTGTATCATGTGCCATATAACCACTTGAATTAAAATAATACCAATTCCCATCTATTAACTTCCATCCAGTAATGTGTGAAGAATTTCCTTCAGAATATATCCATCCAACATTATCTTTATTCCATTCTGCACTTGCTCCAACTGAATTTAATGATAATATTGCTACTGCCACTAAAGAACTAGCTACTAATTTTACTATTTTTTTCATCTTATGTACCTCCTGACATCACTTTAACATTATTATATCATATTACATTTATTTTTTAAGTACACAAAATTTTACATATTAATTGCCATAATATTGACACAATTATGATTTATCCTAGTATTATAGATAATAATTCATTATTATTTCTCCTCATAAATAGAAAAGAATGACTTATCCCCCAAATAAGTCATTCTTTTTATATTTAGTTTATATAAATCTTTTCTTTAATTATATTATTATATCTACTATAAAAAGCTATGGCTAGAATAATATAATTAATCGCCATTCCAATATACACACCAGTTAATCCCAAATAAATAATCTTAGTGAAGAATAAAATAAATATCACACCCATAAAATTAATTAATATTGAAGCTAAAAATACCCATTTTCCATCATCTATTCCTTGTAAACTCAACTTATATATCGTAGCTGGAATAAAAAAAGTATTTATCAGCAAAGCAATTGGAATATACAAAATAGAACTATTAATCAACTCTGTATCATCAGTTATTATACGCGGTATATAATTTTTTAAAATTAAGAGGACGATTATAAGCATTATAAAAAATAATACTGCAAGAACTAAACATCTTAATGGAGTTTTCTTGCCTTTACTTAGATTTTTAGCCCCTAAACTTTCACTAATTATTGTAAGAGAAGCTTGAGAGTATGCATACATTGGCATCAACAAAATGTTTACTACTGCTAATAGTAAATTATAAACTGAAACTTCAATTATTCCAATAAAAGAAAGAATCGAATTTATTGTAATTACAAGAAGTGTTGACTCAAGAAATTCCTGTCCCATAATCGGTGCTGATAACATTAAAGTTTCTTTTAAGTATTTTATAATTTTATTAGATGATAATGTATGCAATTTAGACTTCCTAGTTACAACTAAATATACTCCTATATTTAGAAAGATCCCCAGTATTGAACCTATTGCATGTCCTCTAATACCCATCTTTTGAAATCCAAAATGACCAAATATAAAAACATAATCAAAAAATACATTAGATATTGATGCAATAATATTGCCGTACAAAATATATTTAGTTTTATTCATTATTTTAAAATAAGAAGAATATGTAAAAAGTATCATATTTAGTCCAATTGAAATACTATATATAGTTAAATATTCAGAAGCATCAATCAATTCTTCTCCATCAAATCCATATAAAGTTTCCAATATAATTTTTCCGAATTTCAATGCTCCTAAAAAAAATACTGCACCGATAAAAATATTTAAAAATATATTTAGTTGAAAATTACTTTTAAGTTCATCATATCTTTTTTCACCTTTGCACCTTGCACCAATTATATTAAACCCGATTGATATTGCTCCTAGAACTCCAGTTATACTATTTATAGTAGAAGCTATAAGACCTACTGCCCCAAACGCTGCTAAAGAAATCCTTCCAACCATTGCTTGGTCACAAAGTCCAATAATCATAGCCAAAACATTATTTAACACTAAAGGTAATGCAATATGATTTATCTTTTTATATTCATTCTTATTATAATTCTCTATTAAATTTTTTATTTTCATTAAAACCACCCTTCTTTTCTTATACTAGAAAAAAAGAGTTAGTATACGCGCCCCGTACAAACGGATCACCTCCTATATAAAAAATAGACTTTTTATATGCAAACGTTAATCATACGTGCATATTTGATTTCTACCATTTTTCTTTGCCTTATATAATCCTCTATCAGCAAGTTCAAACAGTTCTTTAAAATCTGTAATTATTCGATCTATATTATCTGAAATCCCAATACTTATCGTAATTGAAATAACATCATTTCCATCATGTATTTTTAAATTTCGTATACCCTCAAGAAGTTGCTCTGCTTTACTTATAGCCTTTTCTTTTGAGTTACCCTTTATAAGAATTACGAATTCATCACCACCAAAACGCCCAACTAAATCTGGCTTTTTAATTATATTCAAACATGTCCTAGAAACTTTTTTTATAACTTCATCTCCAAACAAATGCCCATAATTGTCGTTGAAAGATTTAAATTTATCTACATCAAAAACTATACATATTATCTTATCATTCTTCAACCATTGATTTGCTGTAACTTCTATATAACTCCTATTATAAAGACCTGTCAAGAAATCCATGTTAGCTTTTTTTCTCATTTCCGCCATATTATGCTTTACCTGCAATTTTAATGCCATTGATTGAAGTTCCCTGTTATTAATTTCTTTAAGAAGTGTTATATATTCTTTTTGAACCTGGTAGCCCAAATCAATATTCCCCATATCATCACAGAGTTTACATCTTTCTTCTTGAATTATTTGCAATAGATGAATATCATTATAACTTTCAACTAAAGTTTTAGCCACATTATATGCTTCTAATGCTTCTTTATATAATTTTTGTTTACTATACCAATAGCCTTTTAAATGATAAGCCTGGGATTTTTCTCTAATAAATAACTCTAAAATTTCATCATTAATTATTTCATCAATTATATATTTAGAATTTTTAAAATCATTTAATCCTATAAGCGCTTTTCCTATATTTAACCTAACTCTAAGTTCTAATATTTTACTTGCCGGCTTATGAAGCCTTGCTATCTCTAATCCAATAACCGCCATTTCTAAGGCTTCAGTATAATTTTCTTCTATCATACATATATGAGCATAATTACTATATGCATTACTTACAATATTATATTTTCTTAATTTCTTACCTAAATCTATTGCCTTTTTTAACGTATCCTTTGAACTAACATAATCTTTATTATACTCATAAAGTAATGCTAAAATATTACTTGAATTTAGTATATCTTCTTCATCACCATATTTATCACAATATTCACTATGTTTTGAAAGACTCTCAAATGCCAATTCAATATCTCCAATACAATAATACGAAGCTCCAAGATTTATATATGCAGTTAATAAAGATTTATAATCCTTTAATTTCATAGCTTTTTTTATAAGATTATAACAATTTTCAATAGTTTCTTTATATTTTCCTTCCGCTCTTAACTCAGTAACTCTGTTCCGAAGTAATTTCAACTCCTCTTTTGACATATTTACTACTCCTAACATTTCAAATTATCCATAGCATATATAATAATTGCCCTTCTCTTATTCTATAATTCATATTATTATACTATAGTCTTATTCAAAATATCTAGTGCAAAATATAAAATTATTCCAAAAAAATCCACTCAAGAGCATTCTTACTTTAACAACATGTATGGCTTACCTTTTCCCTAAAAACAAACTTGCCATTAAACAAATTTATTTTAATTTGTTAGCCTGCAAAAGCAAGTATATTGTTTCTAAATAACAACTTTACTAAAGCAATAGCTCGTCCCACACCAATTACTGCCATTAATGTTCCAAAACCTATTCCAACTACTTGTCCAACAGATAGTAATCCAATGACTATTGTAATTAAGACACTTGACATATCAATAATATTCTTTGATAAACCAAGTTTAATATCTAACCTATAAGCTAATGCCTGTGTAAGCCCATCAGCAGCATTTGGTATAAAGTTCATCTCTACTGTCATGACTACACCAAGTCCTGTAAGCATAATTGCTACAATTAGCAAAAGTACATTCAAATACAAACTGCTAAAATTTATAACTATTATGTCATTAAATAAATTAATTACTTTACTAAATACAAAACTCATAGGAATTTGTAACAAATCAAACGAACGAAACTTCTTTCCACGAAGTAAAAACTGACCAAAAACACATAAAATATAAATGCACAAAGTTGCATTTCCTAAATTGACTTTCCAAATTTTTGATATAGAATATGGTATAGATATAATTGGAGATACCCCCAAGCCTGTCTTTGTATTTAATATGATACCTAATGCAAGTACAATAAGACCAATGCAATACACAATTCCTCTATAATATCTTTTCATATGTTTCCCTCGATTCTTTATTTTTTACCAAATTTAATTATATCACATCCTTATAAAATTCTTCTGTTTTTTTATTCTTTAGAAATTTATAATGCAGTAAAATCTGTGGATAATATATGAAAAAGGCTATTTAACTGAGTTGTGTATAAGAAAAGAATAAAAAACAAATCATAGTCGCCTGCATAAAATGTTCTCATATGCAGCTAGCTGCCATTTCTAATAAAATGTTCTCATATGCAGCATAGCTGCCATTTCAAATGTGCATATCCTTTAATAATGCATATATATTAATCTAAAATTAATCTATCACTAGTTTCATTTAACATTTCATCACTCGTATCTCTTGTGCCTCCACCAGTTGAAGTACCCATACCACCTGTAGTTCCAGTACCTCCACCAAAGGTTCCACCTGTTCCCATTCCTCCTGTTGTTCCACCAGTAGTTCCAATACCACCAAAGGTACCTCCTGTTCCAAATCCTGTTCCCATTCCTCCTGTTGTACCTAATCCACCTTGTGTTCCAACTCCACTAGTTGTACCTCCGGTTGTCATTCCACCGCTTGTTCCAGTTCCTCCTGTTGTTCCTCCACCAACTTGAGTTCCAGTTTGCCCCATATTCCCTGTAGAGGTTCCTGTTGTACCAGTCATTCCAGTTGTTCCTGTAGTTCCAGTATTAGTATATTTTAATAATTGTAGTTCACCTTTATCTTGCCATTCTTGAAGTTGATCAATAGCTTCTCTTGGAGTTTTCCCTCTTCCCACAAGAACACCCAATAGAGCGACTCTCTGATACATATATGGATCAATTGTACTTCCCTGCTGACCTTGTGTTATTGCATAATTAATTATTGGAGTAATATATCTAACCCAATCATCAGGAGTAAAATTTGCTGGAGTTTTAGCAACTCTAGTATCATACCTAGAATCTCCTATATTCCAATTGAATTCCTCATTTAATAAAGGTTCGTTTAATATAGACCAGGTTTCTTCATTACGAGAATTATCACCTGACAATTCCCCGATAGTTTTAAAATCAAAATAAATAGACATAAAATACCTCTCAAATATTTCTACCTATTAAATGTATGATTTAGGCAATCAAAAATTGCTTAATCTTCCTATTTTTTTTAATAACTTTTTTCACTTATACTTTATTCTAGCTTGACTAGATTTTTCAATAATTATATAGTTATATAGATATCTTCTATAGAAATTATAATATTTAAGCATATGAAAAATAATACAATTTTGGATATCAAAAAATATCAAGGGGGCACTTATAATGAGTTTTATAACAGTAAGAAAAATACCATCTCCAGAGGAAATTAAAGAATTAACTCCTCTTGCAGATAATTTAAGAAAAATCAAAGCAGAAAGAGATTCAGAAATTAAGGAGATATTTGCTGGAAACAGCCACAAATTTATTGTAATAATTGGACCTTGTTCAGCAGATGATGAAAATTCAGTTTGTGACTATGTAAGCAGATTAGCAAAAATAAATGAAAAAGTAAAAGATAAGCTTTTTATAGTTCCTAGAATTTATACAAATAAACCTCGAACTACAGGTGAAGGTTATAAAGGAATGTTCCATCAACCAGATCCCGAAAAATCACCTAATATTCTTGAGGGATTAATTTCTATCAGAAAGATGTTCATTCGTGCAATAGAAGAATCCGGCCTCACTCCAGCAGATGAAATGCTTTATCCTTCTAACTATATGTATTGCGATGATTTATTAAGTTATGTTGCTGTAGGAGCAAGAAGTGTTGAAAATCAACAGCATAGATTAACTGCTAGTGGAATTGATGTGCCAGTTGGTATGAAAAATCCAACAAGTGGAGATATTTCAGTAATGTTTAATTCTATACAAGCAGCTCATGCTAAACATAACTTCTTGTATAGGCATAATGAAGTAAATACGACAGGTAATCCTTATAGTCATGCTATTATGCGTGGAGCAGTTAATCAGCATGGTAACAGCATACCAAATTATCATTATGAAGATTTAATAAAAGTTGCTGAAGCTTATAACGAATATAATTTTCCATATCCTTCAGTAATTGTCGATGCAAACCACGCCAATTCTATGAAAAAATTTGCTGAACAACCTCGTATAGTAAAAGAAATTCTTTATAGTAGAAATTATAATACTGAACTTAACAAGTTAATTAAAGGGGTTATGATCGAAAGCTATATTGAAGAAGGTTGCCAAAAAATAGATGAACATATTTACGGGAAATCAATTACGGACCCTTGTTTAGGCTGGGCAGCTACTGAACAGCTACTATACTATATTGCTGAGCAAGTATAGTATAGTAAAGTAATCTCTATAATTTAGATAATATTATTTTATAAATATAGGAACTGATTCTTCAGCTCCTATATTTTTTATACCCTAAGTTCTTCTTTGCTTATTTCCACCATTTCAGCATCAGTATTGTTCTCAATGAAAGTTATGATATTTTCCATTGTCGAATCACATTGTGCTGAGTTTGCACATAATCCGGCAATACCTATAATTATTTTCTGATGAATATCTTGTTCGTCTACCTCCGATACAGATATATTAAATTTATTTTTTAATTTCTGAACTATACTTTTTAATATCATTCTCTTTTCTTTTAATGAGTGTACCCATGAAGCTCTTAATGTAACTTCTAAATATAAAATAATCATTTCTTTATCACAACTCCTTTTGTAAATAAAATTTTGAACTTTCTGCAGTAATTGTTTGAAAATTCTATCAATTTTATGAATATTTAAGTATCTTAGTCTATTAATTGATATAAATATAAAATTATCATATTTTTCATAAATAAATTACTGCATTTATAATTTATATTGATAAACTAATATTTTTTCCAAGATGTATTTTTTTTATTTATGATATATATTTAGATTATAGAAATAACTAATAAAAATCTTTATAAATTAGGAGGTTTTATTATGAACTATAGAACTTTTAAAACTTCAAAAACTAATTTGACTAGTTATCATTTCAATAAAGACGTTATTCATAATATTGTTTTAAGGAACTTATATAATTTTTCAGTGCTACCTGTAAAGGTCTTCAAATCACTATTAAATTTGCTATTCACTCCTACAAAATATATCTATGATGAAGTTAACGATACTTATAGGCCTTGTAATGACAACTATTATTTTAGAGATGTTACTGATTTACAATTAAAAGCTTCACGAAGAACTTTTTTATAATATACAAATTCAACGACAAGTACCAATAAAATAATTCCAGTAAAAAGGTTATGAAACAATTCATAGCCTTTTTAATTTATATTGCAAAATGCATCCAACTTTAATGAATGCATCTTGTAATAATTTATATTTCAGTCAAGCTGATTTTATATTCACAATTTTCACTAGTAATTAATTTAACACTCTTCCCACATATTTCATATTTGAAGTACTCAATCTACTTATCTTAACAATATCGCCTGTATGCGGTGCTTGAATATACATATCATAACCTATATACATCCCAACATGTGTTGAATCTGTAGTTTTATTAAATACTAAATCTCCAGGTTTAATTTCCGCAATGCCAATAGGTTTTGCAAAGCTTTGTTGCTCCTCAGATGTTCTTGGAATTTCCATACCTTGTGATTTAAATACATATTGCATAAGCCCTGAACAATCAAACCCTTCTGGTGATTCTCCTCCCCACAAATATGGAACCTTTAAATATTTTTCTGATTCCTCTATGAGAGTTTTAACTTTAGGAGAAATATCTGAGGGAAGTGTTACTGGAATTGTGACACCTTCATCAGCAGTTAGTAAGGCAGTGTTATCTTGTACATATTTCATAAGATTACTTTTCTGATTTTCTAAATCAGAAATTTGTTTTTCAACCTCAGCTTTATTTTTTTGAAGTTCGTTATTTTCTTTATTTATATGATCTTTAATATCTAAAAGCTGCTTTTTTGATTCCTCTGCTTTTAAAATAAGCTTTTTATCGCTTGTACAAATTTCTGAAATTAAGTTTACTTTTTTTAATGCATCTAGAACATTCCCTGAAGAAAATACTGCATCTAAATACTGCATTGGAGTAGCTTCAATGCCACCATTTAATTGAATCCCTTTTAAACGTTCTGATAATTGATTATCTTTTTCTTCAACCTCAGCTTGTGCATCTTCAAGCTCCTTTTCATTATCCTTGATGTCACTTTCCTTTTCAGTAATTTGATCTTTTAATTTATTAAGTTTGTCCATATTATATTCAATTTGATTATCATCCTCTTGTATGTTTTGGATTGCCTGCTCAAGTGATATATCTGTTGGTTCTGCAAATGCTGGTAATGCATTGCTTGTATAAGTAATTAGTAAAAGTAACGTAGTCGTTACAACAATTCTGCGAATTCTTTTCATCTTATCCTCCTTTAGTTATTATCTTATAGATATAAAATTCTAAAAGTAGAACCGATTATTTACCCAATACAAACAATTATACTACAAACAAATTTTGAATTCCTTACCATTTCTTAAGATTTTATTAAAAAAACAACAGGAATCACCTTAAATCCCTGTTGTTCTTCCAAATATATACAATTTAATATATTATAATATTAATATTACTTATTTAATAAGCTATGTATAATTCTAGTTGCATCCATATATTTAGCTATAGACCTTCCATGATTTAATCTATTAATAATTCTAGACATAAATTCTGACATATCAGCATGGTTAAACCATTCAGCTTCATATAAGTTTTGCGATATATAAGTTAAATTAGTAGAATAAATTCTCTTAATCAATCCTTCTTCATAAGCTTTATTGAATTTTTCAAGTCCTTCTGTGAAAAAAGCAAATGTTGCTGCAACATAAACATTTCTAACGTTTCTCTTTTTTAATTCTTTAGCTATATCAAGGACAGATTCTCCAGATGCTATCATATCATCTACAATTAAAACATCGCTACCTTCAACAGATCTTCCCATATATTCATGTTGAACAATAGGATTTTTTCCATTAACTATTGTAGAATGATCTCTTCTTTTATAAAATAATCCAACATCAACACCTAAAACACTTGAATAATAAATAGCTCTATCCATAGCTCCAGTATCAGGGCTGATAACTAGTAATTTTTCTTTATCAAGTTCTAATGATTTTTCATTTAATATAAGTGATTTTACTATATCATATGTTGGATAGATATTTTCAAAAGACATTAAAGGAATAGCATTTTGAATATTTGGATCATGTACATCAAATGTAAGAATTTCATCTACACCTAATCTTTCAAGTTCTTGAAGTGATAAAGCGCAGTCTAAAGACTCTCTTCCCTTGCGTCTATGTTGTCTTGACTCATATAAAAGAGGCATGATTACAGTTATTCTTGCCGCTTTACCTCTAATTGCTGCAACTGTTCTCTTTATATCTTGAAAATGTTCATCTGGTCCCTTATTGTTTTCAAACCCGAACATTTTGTATGTACAGCTGTAATTTCCAACATCACATAAAATGTATATGTCCTTTCCTCTAACAGTTTCAGAAATTTTAACCTTTCCTTCACCATTAGAAAATCTAATTTCCTCAATTGGCACTAAAAACGACTCAGTGCACTCTCTGCTTTTTTGGATATACTTGTCTATAGCATTTCCTAATTCTGTACAGCTCTCTAATGCTATGATTCCAAGTTCATGATTTAATTCACTCATTTGCGTTCCCCTTTTTTTAATATTTTGTAGTACTTATTATAAAAACTCAAACAATTTAAGTATAACCTAAAATTCCATATATATAAATATTTAATTACAAATTTTATTAAATTTTCGTATTTTATCTTTTATTTAAACGTTATACATTAATTTTTCCAACTTACATTCCTAATCTGACCAAACCAAAAATTAATTTATATGTTAAAAATAACATAAATAGGGAATTAGCAATCAACATTAAATTATTAATTTCATTCTTTAATTATAATATTTTTATATTCCCAATAAAATCTCATTTATTTCTTCACTAACTTTAATCCTCTCATCATATACCCATTTCGGATCAAATTTTAAATTAAATATTTTTGAAAATGAATAATACATATTAATTTTTTGATAATATATTTCTAAATCATCAAGACTTCCTTTAAAGCATTGTGGTTTAAATAATTCTTCCTGCTTATTTATAAACAATTCATCTACATAATCAAGAAATGTATTCATTAGTTCATCACTGCTAACATCAAATGGTACTTTTAGTAAGTCCCACTGGATTTCTTCACTCAGTTTATAATTTTTTATTTTATCTAAAATCAATAAATACTCACTTACATCCATTTTAGTATAATAATCCATCTTTTCTTCACGAGTACTCCAAAGAGCTAGTTTTTCATTTAGTGGCAAACTTTTTATTTTAAGTATTGCTTCTGTTGGACCAATAACAGCTTGTTGTATTACTTGATCCTCTATTTCCAACTTATCTTTAATTACACTTGCATTTCCTCCAACACTAGCAATGTAACCAACATCGTAAATTCCAATTCTTCCTGCACGACCTCCAACTTGTTTTATTTCCTGTGAAGTTAATTCCCTTACTTCTTCTCCATCAAATTTTCTTATACTCATAAATATAATTCTTCTTATAGGTAAATTAACCCCCATTCCTATTGCATCAGTTGTAACTAAAATTTTCGTTTCTTTATTTACAAATTGTGTATATTGCATCTTTCTAACTTCTGGCGGTAAATCTCCATAAATCACACTTGCCTTAATGCCTCTACTTGAATATTCTTCCGCTATTTCTAATACTCTTTTTTTGGAAAACACTACAATAGCATCACCTTCTTGAATATCATTATAACTAAAGTTTTTAAATTCAACTTCTAATGGTATAGCCCTTGTATATTCTTTTATTTCAAAATCATCCTTGCAGTCCTTAATTATTGTTTCTAATATATATTTAGCATTAGCTGCACCACATATATGTATTTCATCACATTGTAAGCCAAGTACTGCTTTGCTCCATGCCATTCCACGGAACGGATCACTAATCATTTGAATTTCATCAATAACTGCAATTTCGTAATGTTCTCTTAAATTGACTTTTTCAATGGTACATGAAGTATGAGTAGCTGCTTCATTAATTATTTCTTCTTCTCCTGTCATTAAATTACATAATACCCCTTCACTGTTTAATCTTTCGTAATTCTCTAAAGCAAGTATTCTAAGAGGAGACAAATATACACCTTTTTTTGCGCTTTTTAAACGTTGTAAAGCATTATAAGTCTTTCCAGTATTAGTATCTCCTAAGTGTATGTAAAATTTTCTCTTCATACTTCTAGCAATAAGATATTCATCCTTTGGATTCTTGGGAAAATTCTCCTCAAATTCTTTTGCTACTAATTTAGGAATATGCAATTTAGTAAGTATAGTCATTATTCCTTGATTTAAAAAGCTATTGTAATTTCCTCTTATAACTTCGTAAAAATCAAACTCTGTATTATTACTTTTATTATATTGATCAAGAATCTTTTTAGATATATCCTCTAATAATTCTTCATATCGTTCATATACCTCTTTATAATCTCTTAGATTTTGATTTTCTAACTCTTTAAGTTTTACAAGTTTCTTTCTTATTGCACTTTCATGTTCAATAAGTGCTCCAGGCTTGGAGTGTTCAACTATTTCTTCTATTTGATTAATTTGACTTTTGTATTTTTTAAATTCCCTTTGTGCTGCATTATTTTTCATCCTAATACTCCCTTTTTAGTATTTTACAATGTCAATAAAACCGTTTATTGTTTCTATATTTATAATCTAATTACTTTATATTTTATATAGTTATATGCAAATTATACCATACTCCTCTATTTTTAATAAAATACATAAAGAATAAAAAAATCGCAGGCGACTGTGGAGCCGGAGATTTTTAATATTAAGTTCCGTATTGTGCTTCGCACTCTT
>NZ_JAKJJY010000047.1:0-11693 GCF_022320955.1 Clostridium sp. YIM B02555
GGTTTACTTAAATGTATTTATCTTATTCTGTTCAATTTTCAAAGACCATTTTCTTTCTTACAACTTTCGTTGTTTTTCTTTATCGCCTCAAGCGACTCATTTAGTATATCACCTGTTTAAGATTTAGTCAACTACTTTTTGAAACCTTTTTAAAATTATTCGTTTCTGTTGTACTACCCCTCGGCAACGTATTTTATAATATCATGTTCTTATTATCCTGTCAACATTTTTCTCTATAAATTTATACTTCTTTATTTCATATAATAATAATGAAATAAACACAGAAAATTCTTTAGTTGAAATAGCTAAAAATTATAACTGCAAAATCAAATAGAAGATTGTTTTATATTTCGTTTAAGCAAACAAAACAACAACAATCTTCTATTTATATATTAATGCTATTTCTTTTTCTTAATAACTAAAGGATACATAACAGATCCTATAAGAGTTTCTCCCTTTCTTATTTCACTGCCTTTATCTGCAATAACATTGTCTAATACTGCATCATCATTAATTTTACTGTTTTGCATTATTATGCAATCTTTAAGTTTAGTGTTTTTCCCAATATATACTCTTCTTCCTATTATGCAATTTTCAACGGTTCCTTCAATACGGCAACCATTTGCTATAATTGAATTAATGACATTGCTTTTCTCTGCATAATGTGTTGGAGCTTCATCCTTAGTCTTTGTAAATATTGGTCTTTCTTCATTAAATATTTCTTTATTAATTTTTCTATTTAAAAGGCCAACATTACTATCATATAAAGCTTTTATAGAATTTATACACTCTAAATGACCTTTAAATTCAAATGCTCCAGCTGTCAATGAATTTAAATTGTTATGAATATATTCCTTAACTTTTCTATACATACCACTACTTATACATTCATTAACAATTTCAATAAATAAATCGGTTTTTAATATATACATCTCCATATTAATATTAGCTTTTGGATTTTTACCTATATTTTCTCCAACGCTTATAACATTTCCAGAATCATCAAAATTCAGTACTCCACAATCACCAAAAGCTTCATCTGCATTAGTCACTTTCTTATAAACAATTGTTACATCTTTTCCCGTGCTTTTGTGATATTCCAATACTTCATTATAATCTATATTACAAATCATATAGCTTGGCGCTAATAATACATATTCTCTCCTACTACGCTTTAAAAATTGTATATTGTCAGAAAAATTATGAACATCATCATAAACTGGCTCATCATTACCAAAATTAAAGACTCTTAATCCATCCTTTTTTCTATTCAAATCCCATGGCTTTCCATTAGTCAAATGGTCTAACAAAGATCTCGATCTATTTTTAGTAAAAATACCTATACAGTCAATTCCAGAATTAGTCATATTAGATAAAACGAAATCAATAACTCTATATCTAGCTGCAATAGGAATTGAAGCAATTGATCTATTAACTACTAATTCACCCATTCTATTCTCATTTTCATCTAAGTTAATTATGCCAATACAATTTTTCATTTCTTTATCCCCCTCAGTATATCCTTCTAAACAGCTTTATTATTTTCTATAACAGTACCCATTTTAACTTCTTCTTTTGCTCCTATAATAGCAATTTCATCACCCAAAGAAATTTTACAATCCTTTCTTACAATAGCTCCAGTACCAACGATAGCTTTCTCAATAACCACATTATCTCCTATTTTAGCATCTGTCATAATTATCGAATCTCTAATAACTGAGTTTTTGCCTACTTGGACACCTTGAAATAATATAGAATTCTCAACTTGTCCATTAACTACACAGCCTTCAACCACCAATGAATTAGATACTTTTGCATTTTCACCTATATATTGTGCAGGTCTAACTTGGTTTACTGAATAAATCTTCCATTCCTCATCATGCAAATCAAGTTCATTATCTTCTTTAATTAAATCCATATTAGCTTCCCATAAACTATCTATTGTACCAACATCCTTCCAGTATCCCTTAAATGGATATGCAACCATTTTGTTTCCGTCTCCAAGCATACTAGGAATTATATTCATTCCAAAATCATTCTTAGAATTTTTGTCCGCTTCATCTTCTCTTAAATATTTTTTAAGTGTTTTCCAATTAAAAATGTAAATTCCCATAGAAGCTAAATTATTTTTAGGATTTTTAGGTTTTTCTTCAAATTCATATACAGATAAATCTTCTCTAGTGTTCATAATTCCAAAACGAGATGCTTCTTCCATCGGTACTTCAATTACAGCAATCGTAGCCTCTGCTTGCTTTTCTTTGTGGAAATCTAACATTTTTGTATAATCCATTTTGTAAATATGATCCCCCGATAAAATCAAAATATATTCTGGATCATATCTATCCACAAATTCTATATTCTGATAAATTGCATTTGCAGTTCCCTTATACCATTCTCCCCCTTTTTCCTCTTGGTATGGTGGCAATATGTTTACTCCTCCATGAGTTCTATCCAAATCCCATGCCTCACCTATACCAATATGTGCATTTAGTTCTAACGGTTTATACTGAGTCAATACCCCCACTGTATATATTCCTGAATTAGAACAATTGCTTAACGGAAAATCTATAATTCTATATTTTCCTCCAAATGGTACTGCTGGTTTTGCCAATTTTTTTGTCAATACACCTAACCTTGATCCTTGTCCACCTGCTAATATCATTGCTACAATTTCATTTTTACCCATAATATTGTCTCCTCTCATATGTTTAGTTATCATCAGATAAATTATATATTTTATGTGTATATATTTAATAATATGCGTAATTTATTTTTTCTATGTGAGTAATTTATAGCATATTACATTATCATAGTTTGATCTCAAAACGTTAATTCACTAGAATTAACAATATAATTTTTATACCTAGTCTATTATATATTCTTTTCCATAAAATTCCAATATAAATTTGAAATGTTTTCCATTTTTTATTTATCCCTATAATTACACTTCTTTAATATCTTAAAATTATTTTGAAAAACTGTAACTATACTATCTTCACCCGAAAATTTATATTTCTCACTACCATCAAATAAATTAATATAAACGCCATTAAAATCAACACTTTTAATCAATTTAATTTCTTTTGATACATTAACTAGAACTAATATCTTCTCATTTTCATAATTTCTTTCAAATGCCAACACATCTTCATCTGTTTTAAAAAAAGTAATATCTCCCTTTTTTAGAGATTCTTCATTATTTCTTATCCCTATTAACTTAGAATAAAAATCAATAAGATTCTTATCTTCTTTTCCCCACGGATAGCTCTTTCTATTATCCGGTTCTTTTCCACCCTTTATCCCTGTTTCATCACCATAATATATTAAAGGCACTCCAGGTAATGTAAATTGAATTACCACAAGTAATCTTAATAATGCTATACTATTATCTAAAACCGTTAATATTCTTTCAGTATCATTTGTACTAACAATATTTACATTCCCGAAAAAGCTTTCAATTGGATAATTCTCATATAGCGACATAAACTTCTTTTTAAACTTATCAGATTTTATATACCCTTTAATAAAATTAATCAAACTTTCTCTTATCGGATAATTGGTTGCAGCTTGAACTTCTTTACCATTTAAATAACTTCTCTTTTTGGAGTAGCTAACTTTATTCGATGCATCTTCCCAAATATCTCCTATAAGTACAGTGTCCCTTCCAAATTCATCCATTTCATTTCTAATGAATTCAATAAATTTATCTGAAAGTTCATCTATTACATTCAATTTCCATCCACTAGCACCTAAATTTATCCATTTTTTTATAATTGAATCATTATTTCTTGCAATATAATCAATGTAACCTTCCTGCATTGAGTCTATACTAGGTCTTTCATTTATCCCCCACCATGATTCATATTGATATGGGTATCTAATAAACTTATACCAGCCATAATATCTCGAATTTGGAGAGTTATATGCTCCTACCTCATCATAATTTCCTAATCTATTGAAATACTTACTATCAGAACTTGTATAGCCTAAAACTATATCTAATATAATTTTAATCCCCTTACTATTCGCAACTTCACATAATTCTTTAAAATCATCATTTGTACCAAACATTTCATCAACAATTTCATAATTGGCTGTATCATATTTATGACAACTTGGAGATTTAAAAACAGGACTCAATTGAATTATGTTTGCTCCAAGAGTTTTTATATAATCCAATTTTTTTATAACCCCTTTTAAATTACCACCATAAAAATCCCATCTTACAATTCTCCCAAAATTATCCTTGATATACATAGGACTATCATCCCATCTTCCATATATAAACGAATTTTCTTTTGGAGAATTTATAGTCTTATCATCATTTCCATTATAAAACCTATCTAAAAGAATCTGATATATTACTCCTTCTTTATACCAATCAGGTATATGAGACTTTTCATATACAGTTATTTGATATGGTACAGGATTATGATTATATATTTGACCCACTCCGCCTAAATGTTCATCATTATTTCCATAATATAACCTATCATATCCATCTATTAGAATAAAATAATATTCTAATAGACCCAAAGCATCAGATGTATCAATTTCAACAGAATATCTAAATTCACCATTATTTAAATATTCCTTTTGCATGCCCATATTTAATCTAGTGCCATCAAACTGTATCAATTCTATTGCAACTACTATTTCTTTATCAACATTAATAGCTATTTTTACCTTTTGACCAACCTCTACAGCTCCGAAAGGTCTCCTAAATTTTATGCTTTGTGAGTCATGTATAACCTGTATCCTGTCCATTAAATTAATCCTCCTATAGATTTTTATAAATTACTTCAGATCCCCAAATTCCTGTTGCATATTCTTCAATTGTTCTGTCAGATGAGAATATTCCTGAATGGGCAATGTTAATTCCACACATTCTTTGCCACTTACTATTATCCCTATAAAGAGCATCAACCTTATCTTGCGCTTTTAAATATGAATCAAAATCTTTTAATACAAAAAATTCATCATTATAAGTTATTAGATTTTCATAAATGCTTTTAAATTTATCTTTATCGTTATGATATTTCCCATTTACTAAATCATCAATCACTCTTTTCACTCTTACATCATTATTATAAATATCGCTAGATCTATAGCCTCCATTTTGATAGTAATTAAGTACCTCATCTTCAGTTAATCCAAATATTATTATATTTTCCTCTGTAACTTCATCTCTTATTTCAATATTAGCACCATCTAAAGTTGCTACAGTAATAGCTCCATTCATCATAAATTTCATGTTTGATGTTCCTGATGCTTCTTTTGTTGTAGTTGAAATTTGTTCACTAACATCGGTGCCAGGAATTATTTGTTCTGCTAATGAAACTCTGTAATTTTGGATAAAAACTACTTTTATTTTTTGATTTACCCTAGAATCATTATTTATTTTATTTGCTACACAATTTATTAATTCAATTGTATTTTTTGCTAAATAATATCCTGGAGCTGCTTTTCCTCCAAATATGAACGTTCTTGGTACAATATCAAAATTTGGATTATCAATCAATTGATTATACAAATCCATTATTCTTAAGCAATTCAGAATTTGTCTTTTATACGCATGAATCCTTTTAACTTGAACATCGAATATTGAATTAGGATCTATAACTAAATTTTCATTTTTCAATATTACATTAGCTAATCTTTCCTTATTATATTTTTTAATTTTTCCTAATTGTTCAAGAATAACATTGTCATACAAATGCCTCTCAAAGTTTTTCAAGTCAATTGGATGCCTTATAAAGCTATCTCCTATTGTATCTTTTATTAACTTTGTAAGTTCAGGATTACTTTTTAACAACCATCTTCTATGAGTAATTCCATTTGTTTTATTACTAAATTTATTTGGATATAAATAGTAGAAATCAGTCATTTCTTTCTTTTTCAATATATCCGTATGAAGCTTTGCCACACCATTTACACTGTGGCTTCCTGCTATTGCCAAATGAGCCATTTTTATTTTGTCATCTGCTATTATGGCCATACGTGCAATTTTATCCCAATTTCCAGGATACCTTGCCCATAATTCTTTACAGAATCTTTCATTTATCTCTTCAATTATCATATATATTCTTGGAAGTAATTCCTTAAACATATCTACTGGCCATTTTTCTAAAGCTTCTGCTAAAATTGTATGATTAGTATATGATACTGTATTGGTAGTTATCCTCCATGCAACATCCCATTCTAATCCTTCCTCATCCAACAATATCCTCATTAGTTCTGGTATTGCAAGGGTAGGATGAGTATCATTAATATGAATTGCAACTTTTTCATCAAATAATTCTATATCCTTACCATGCTTCTTAAAATGTCGTATAATGCTTTGCACCCCAGCTGAAACAAAGAAATATTGTTGCTTCAACCTGAGTATTTTACCTTCATAAAATGAGTCTTCAGGATATAAAACTTGAGAAATTGATTCTACTGAATTCTTATACTTTAACGCTTGAAGAAAATCCCCTCTGCTAAATGATGAAAAATCAAATTCCTTAGAAACAGCTTCAGCACTCCACAATCTCAATGTATTTACAATTTCATTTTCATAACCTACAATTGGTGTATCATATGGAACAGCTAGTACTGGTTCAAAATTCACATGTGTGAAGTTCAAACGTCCATTTATCTCTGAAACTTTTATTTCTCCACCAAACTTAACGATTTCTGATTTTTCGGCCTTTCTCTTTTCCCATACATTACCTTCCTTTAGCCAATCATCAGACACCTCAACTTGTTTCCCATCAATTATCTTTTGTTCAAAAAATCCATATTTATATCTTATTCCGCACCCATTTCCTGGTATATTTAATGAGGCCATTGAATCTAAGAAACACGCTGCAAGCCTCCCAAGCCCACCATTTCCTAATCCTTGATCTTGCTCAAAGTTCTCTAATTCTTCTAAGTTTATACTTAAATCTGCCAAGGCTTCTTTGCATACATCTCTAATTCCTATATTTAATAATGCATCTCCTAACAATCTACCTAACAGGAACTCCATAGAAAAGTAATACACTTGCTTTTCACCTGTTTTATTATATTTCTTATTAGTTTTTAGCCATTCTCTTGTAACATAATCTCTAACTAAACTACCTAATGCATCATATTTTTGTTGATTTGTTCCTTCCTTTAGCTCAATCCCATGCATTTCTAAAAACTTATTAACATAAGCTTTTTTAAATGACTTTTTATCCATACTTAGCATTTAATCCCCCCTCTCATAAAATCAAAGCTAATCTATTCCAGTTAATTCACGATATAGATTTAAATAAACTTGTGCTGATCTATCCCAACTATTATCTGACTTCATTGCATTTTTAACCAAACTGTTCCACTTTTTCTTATTTTCATATATATTTAAAGCATATTGAATTATATTATATAATTCATCTGCATTATAATTCTGAAAACCAAATCCATTACCTTCTCCAGTATATTCGTTATATGCAGTAACTGTATCTTTAAGTCCTCCAGTTTCTCTAACTATAGGAATTGATCCATACCTAAGTGCTATTAACTGACCTAGTCCACATGGTTCAAAAAGTGAAGGCATTAAAAACATATCACTTGCTGCATATATTTTATTTGCCAAACTATTGTCAAATTTAATATTTGCAGATACCTTGTTCCCATATCTATAATTTAACCATTTAAAATGATCTTCATAAGGCTTATCTCCTGTTCCCAAAACAACTAATTGTATATTTTGTTGCAGTAACCTATCCGAAATATTCACTAATAAATCAATTCCCTTTTGCGGTGTTAATCTAGTAACCATAGCTATCATAGGAATTTTTTCATCAACAGTTAAACCAAGCTCTTTTTGTAATTCAGTCTTATTCATAATTTTATTTTTTAAAGAATTGACATCATAATTTTTATAAATATTTTTATCTGTTTTAGGGTTAAATTCATCATAATCTATTCCATTTGTTATTCCTCTTAACGCATATGCTCTATCCCTTAAAACACCATCTAACCTTTGCCCATATTCAGGTGTTTGTATCTCATATGCATAAGTATTGCTAACAGTTGTTATTATATCAGAATAATATAATCCACCTTTCATGAAACTTACACCTGCATCAAATTTCAAACATGTATTAGTATATAGTTCCATATCAAATCCAAATAATTCTGGCAATATATTGGGATCAAAAACACCTTGAAAGGCTATATTATGAATAGAATATATGGTCTTCATATTCCAATAAAACATATCATTTCTTTTATATTGAAACTTCAGTAATACTGGAATCATTCCTGTCTGCCAATCATTACAATGAATTAAATCTGGCTGCCAATCAATCTGTCTTAGCATATCAAGAACTGCTCTATCAAAGAATGCAAATCTTTCTGCATCATCATAATGTCCATATGCTTCATCCCTATTAAAATATCTTTCATTATCTAATACATAGTAAGTCACACCGTTAATATATGCTTCCCATACTCCACAAAATTGTTCTCTCCAACCAACTCTTACATTAAACCATTTAACAAATCTCAATTTATCTCGAACTTGCCAATTAAGTTCTTTATATTTAGGTATAACTACTCTTACGTCTGCATTTTTTTGTGCAAGTGCCTTAGGTAATGCTCCTGCCACGTCTCCGAGCCCTCCAGTTTTTACAAACGGACCAGCTTCTGATGCTACAAATAAAACTCTCATTACTTTTCCCCCTCAGCCTATTAAACAACAAGTTATTCTTTATATGTTTTATTAAAATCTCTTTTTAAATCTTTGCTTTAATTTATATTTCCTCTATTACTTCTTCATCTGTTCCAATTTCCATCTTAATTTCCTTAACCTTTAGCACTAAGGCTGCCATTGGTGGTACTTTTATTTGTAATGAATATGGTTGCTTGTGGAATTGTACTTTTTCAGCAATTAATGTTTCATCCATAATTTGTCCTGAACCACCGTATTTCGTATCATCTGTATTAAATATTTCTTCATAACTACCTAAGAATGGAACTCCCATCCTGTAATCATAATAAACTGTAGATGTGAAGTTAATTACGAACAAAAGGGTATCCTCATCACTTCTACTTCTTCTTGCAAAAATTAAAATACTTTGTTCATTATTATCTGCTTCTATCCAGTTAAAACCTTTATAATCATGATCTAATTCCCAAAAAGCCTTATTATTTAAATATAATTTATTCAAATCTTTAAAGAACAATTGTGTTTTCTTGTGCATTTCTAAATCATCTAACAGATTCCAATCTAATTGTGAATATTCTCTCCATTCGACTTCTTGTGCAAATTCAGAGCCCATAAATAACAACTTTTTACCTGGATGCCCCATCATATACCCAATGAAAGCTCTAAGTCCAGCAAACCTATTCCACTCATCTCCCCACATCTTATCTATTAAAGATTTTTTACCATGAACAACCTCATCATGTGATAGTGGCAATAAATAATTCTCTGCATAATTGTACATCATTGCAAAAGTTATATTTTTATGATTATGTTTTCTATACTCAGTATCTATTTGAACATATTCTAAAGTATCATTCATCCAACCCATGTTCCATTTAAAATTAAACCCTAATCCATCATAGATTGTAGGTTTTGTAACATTAGGCCAAGCTGTTGACTCTTCAGCTATCATAAGAGCTGTTGGATATTCTGTGAAAACTGCTTTATTTAGTTGTTTTAGAAAATCTATTGCTTCTAAATTTCCATTTCCACCATATTTATTTGGTACCCATTCTCCATGTGATCTACTGTAATCTAGATATAAGATGCTAGATACAGCATCAACTCTTAAACCATCAATATGAAATTCTCTAAACCAATATAATGCATTTGATATCAAATAACTTTTTACTTCCGTTCTTCCTAAATCAAAATTACAAGTTCCCCAACCTTTATTTTCGGCTCTCCATTCATCTTGATATTCATATGTTGGTGTTCCATCAAACTTATATAATCCATGTGAATCTTTGCAAAAATGTCCTGGAACCCAATCCATTATTACTCCTATATTTTCTTCATGTAATTTATTTATTAACTTCTTTAGCCCTTCAAGGTTTCCATATCTGCTTGTTGGTGAATAATACCCTGTACCTTGATATCCCCATGACGCATCTAGTGGATGTTCTACAAGAGGCATAATTTCAACATGTGTATAACTCATTTCTTTCAAATATTTAGGTAATTCTTTAGCAATCTGCTCATATGTTAAAAATCCACCCTCACTATTTGTTTTCCATGATCCTAAATGTATCTCATATATATTCATTGGTTGCTCTAATACATTTATTTTATTTCTTTTAACAATCCATTTTTCATCTGTCCACTTAAACTCCTTTGGTGTATATATAATTGATGCATTATTTGGCCTTAACTCTGTTTGTATTGCATATGGATCAGCTTTATATTCTCCCCTTTCACCACTTTCTTCTATAACACAATATTTATATCTATCACCAACTTTAGGCTCTGTAAAAAAGCCTTTCCATATACCATTTTCCGTAATCTTTTCAAGTTTAAATTCTTCACTTACTTCAAATTCATTAAAATCACCAACAACATAAACACCTTTTGCATTTGGTGCCCAAGTTGCAAATTGTACACCTTTTTTCCCATTTTCAGTTTTAGCGTGGGCTCCAAAAATATTATACGCCTCATAATTGTTTCCTTGATGGAATAAATATGTGTTAAAGCTTGTTAATTCTGACTTATCCAATTTATCATCAACCTTTTTATTTGTATTTCTTGCTGGTTGCTTCTTCACTTGTGATTTTACTTCTTTAGATATTTGTTTTACCTCTGCTTTTGCCGCAATTGTTTTTTTAGCAGCTGCTTTTCTTGTAGTTGTCGATTTAGTACTGGTTGCTGTTTTTTTAGTTTTGCTTGCAACTATCTTCTCTTCTGTATTTTCATCTGTTGCAGATAATTTATTTGTTCTGTCACCTTGAGTTTTCAAGGCACTATCCTGAGTTTTTTGCGATCTTGAAGAAGATTTAACAGCAGTACTTCTTTTGGCAGTTGTTTTTTTAGCAGTAACCTTAGTTTTCTCTTTTAAATCCTTGTCATCTTCTAATACGCTAATTTCCTTTTCTTTAATACCCGGTTCTATTTTAGTTTCTTCAGTTGATAAAACTTTCTTTTGAGAACTTTGCTTAGTTTTTATAGCATTTTGACCATCTGCAATGTCTTTTTTAGTAAGACCTTTTATAACTTTCTCTTCTGATTTATCTATAATACTTGAAACAATAACTTCATTTTCACTCTTACTATTTTTAGAATCTTTTCTCATTTGCCAATACCCCCATCCATATTTATTCCCTCTCATTTTTTAATTTAATTTTGATTTAATATATATCCATTTTACCAAATTTTGTGCGTAATTTCACTTATTTTTTAGAATTTTTTATAAAATTTTTAATTTAATTTATTTTAAGAATATTCAGAATGTAGATTTTTACTAATATAATATGTGCATCTAATTTCACCTTTCTTATCATAAAAATCCCTTCATATTAACACTCCTTTTCTACAAACCGTTTACAATTAAAGTTATGTTATACTAATAGTTAATATATTTGTAGTTGAGTTCTAAATTAAATACTTCAAACACAAAAAAACGATAGTTATAATAACTATCGTTTTATCTTACCTCGCAACGTCCTACTCTGCCACACAGTCTCCCATGCAGTACCATCGG
>NZ_JAKJJY010000048.1:0-9604 GCF_022320955.1 Clostridium sp. YIM B02555
TGATGGTTATTAGTGGAAGGTTGTTCCACTTTCTGCTTGTCATAAATTTACTTTAGGAACATGCAGAAATGGGCGCAACCTTACACTTAGAACCCATCCAGCGAAAATTTCACTAGTCCTGTGGAAGATAAATGTGTCTGATTTCGGTAAGTTTTGCATAAGTATAATTCTTGCATTGTGTATCTATAGTATATTTCTTAATTTTTAATTTAATTTTATATGATTAAAACTTTTAATGGTTCTTTTGTATTCATACATTCTCTTATCAGCAATTTTTAACAATTCTTTAAATCCCTTTCCTTGCTGTGGGAAATTAACCATACCATAGCTATAACTACAAACAATTTTATTTTCTTCATATATTATTGGAGTATTTCTGAATTCTTCACATAACCACTCTAATTTTTCAGTTAATGTTTGAATTGTTTCATTAGTGAATACTCCTACAAATTCATCTCCACCAAATCTCCCTAATATATCAAAATCTCCAAGTAATTTTATTAATTCCCTTGAAAAAGTTCTGATTAATTCATCACCAACATGATGTCCATAATTATCATTTGTAAATTTTAATTCATTTAAATCAAATACCACTAGCACACATTCTTTGTTTTCTTCATTCTCAATTAAATTGCGAATTAATTGGTCAAAATAACTTCTATTATATACATTAGTTAACTTATCATATCTAGATAAATATATAGTCTGTTCGTAAAGTTTATGCTTAGCTATTGCTATAGATACCTGAGCTCGCATATATTCCATTAATTCTAATTCTGTTTCCTTAAAGAAGTTTCTGCATGTGCTATCTATATTTAAAAAACCATAAAGTTCACCCTCTATGATGATTGGAGCACTTATAGCAGATTTTATCATTGCTCCATCCTCAGTATCCAGTATCTCCCTACCTTCTATTTTGTGTATATCATTAATAATAACTGTTTTGTCTATATCCTCTCCTCCACTAAAATGACCGAAATGATCTTCAAGCTTAACTGAAAATCCTTCAGCTTCTTCTAAATTATACCCTTTTGAAACAGCTATTCTTAAGTTATTATTTTCATCTAAAAGTAAAATAGATCCACAACTTTTTTCATCAATACAATTTATAACTCCATTTAAGATTAATTGAAGTAAATCATTAATATTAGAAGTTTCATTAATTGAATATCCTATGTTCAACATAGTTTCCTTTAACTTTGATAATTTATTTATTAAATCGAGATTATCAGATAATTCTTTTCTCTGAAGTTCAATTTCAGTAACATCATTTAAAATTAAAATTCGTCCAATTATTTCATTAGCATTTCCATATATATTATTAATGTTAAGCTTATAATACTTTAAGGCTTCATCATTTTCTATACGTACTAAACAATCTTCGCTAGATCCATTATTTAATACATTCAATATTTCTCTATAATTCATTAATATTTCATAAACCTTTTTATCTCCAGGTTCTATATCCCTTAATTCTAAAATAATTTCTTTGGATGAATTATTGAAATTAATTATGTTATCTTCATAATCTAATATTATAACTCCATCTGACATATTATAAAATACTTTCTCTAACGCTATTGGTGTTAACTTTAATAATTTAAATTTGAATATAGCAAAACTTGAAATCATACCTGAAACTGAAAATGCAAGTGGACATAAATCTATATTAAATTGCAACAGATGTAATAAATAAAAGATATCAGAAATCCAAGGGATTATCCAAGCTAATATTAAAAAAAGTATCTGCTTTCTTATAATTGAAACAACTTTAAAATAAGTTACTATAAAAATTACCAAACCAATTGACATTGACATATATGTATAAACAATATTCACCCAATACCAAGGCCCTTTTACCAGCTCCACAATAGGAAAAAGGCCATCATTATTCATATATACTTCTTTGTAAAATAGATGATGAAAATCATTTGTATAAACCATTATTAATATTATAATTGGTATAACATATAATAATCTTAAAATATATTTATTAATTTTATCCTTATATCCTAGAAATTGAAGCACAAACAATAACCAAACTGCAGGCAAAAACGCTATACCAAGGTATTCAATTTTAACAAAAAACATTACCCATTCTAAGCTTGTACAAAGGATTTCAATTCCATATCCAAATGAATATATAATGATAGGTACCAAAGATAAAGTTACATATCTTTTATCTCTCTTCCATGCATAGTTTCCTATATAAATCAGCACACATGCCGATATTAATAACAATAAACATAAAAAGAAGTTCAAGTTCAACAATCTCACCTCATGTAGCTATTATAACACATGATTGTAAATATGAAACAATAAGTGTATAAGCATCCACTTAAAAAAATTCCTTCCAAAACATAACTAAAGCAAAATGAGTATCTTAAGATAATTAAAAATCATTTTAAGATACTCATTTTCATAAATACTATCAAGCCCTATTCCATTTTCCCAAAAGAAATATAATATTATACATTCCTTAATATAATTTTATCAAAGTATTCTAACAAAATTCTAACAAATCACGCCAAAATAATAATAATCCAAAATACTTCTTAATTTTTATGATATCTTACAAACTTTTAATAGAATTCTTTTTAAATATTTATTTAGTCTCTCTAGATTTCTTTCTATTAATCAATCTTAACAGTGTCAAAAAAGCTCCAATTAAACTTATTACTCCTGCTGCTATATATACTGCGCGCATTCCATATACAAAGGCATCATTTCTCCCTGGTACATAATCTGTAACGCGATATCCAATTACATAGCTCATCATACTATATAAAAGTGTTGTAGCCAAAGCTATCCCGCATACCATTCCTATATTTCTCACAAGTGCATTTATACTACCCGCAATACCAAGCTTGTCTTTTGGCACTGTTGACATTATTAAAGAATTATTAGGTGGTTGGAATAATCCCATCCCCATTGACATAACTGCAATAAATATTATCATAGTTAGAAAGGATGAATCCACATTAAAAGTAGACATTAGGAATAATCCCAAACTAACAAGCATTAATCCTATGAATGTTAAAACTTCTGACCCAATTTTATCTGATAAAGCTCCACTTGCAGGTGATGCTACAATTAAAATTAAAGGATTAACCATAAGTATTAAACCAGCATTCTGTGGCGAATAATTCATTACATCTTGAAGATAAAAAGGCAAAATAATGTTATTACAAAATATTGCTATAAAAGTTATGAATGCACAAAATATACTTAAGGAGAATAATTTATTACTGAAAATTTCTAATTGTAGCAATGGATTTTCTTTTTTCTTTTCTACAATAATAAATAGGATAAATGAAATAATTGCAACAGTAAAACCTAATAAAATTATTGAATTTGTGAAACCAAGGGATAAACCCTCTTCTAATGATAAGAAAAGTGGAACTACTGTAAGCATAAATAATGCTGCCCCAACTCCATCAAGCTTTCCTTGAATTCTTTTCTTATCTTTTGGTAATAATTTTCGAGCAAAAAACAATGCTATTATTCCAATTGGTACATTTATTAAAAATATAAATTCCCAACTAAATGCTCCAACTATAAAACCTCCAATCCCTGGTCCAACTAAAGAACCTAAAGCTACAGAAGTCCCTAAAAACCCTAAGGCTTTACCTCTTTCATTTTGAGGAAAAGTTTCAGTAATAATTCCTTGATTATTAGCCATAGTACCAGCAGCTCCTATAGCTTGTACAACTCTTGCTATAATCAAAATAGGAAAGGAATTTGTTATTCCACAAAATAAAGACCCTAAAGTAAATAATCCAACTCCAAATTTAAACATTTTTGATTTTCCAAACATATCACCTAGTTTTCCAAAAATTAATACCGTACCAGCAATGATTATTAAATAACTTGTTACCACCAATTGAATACTTGCAGTTGTGACATTTAAAGCAGTTGCCATTTTAGGCAATGCAACATTTACAATACTCCCATCTAAAGTTGACATAAAGGTTGACATTAAAACTATAAACAATATTGTCCATCTACTTGTACTTTTTCCTTCTATTAATTCATTTTCTGCAAATTTTTTTTCATTTATATTTATATTCATTATTATTCCTCCACTTAAAATAGTAGTAAACTTCATATAAAATGCGCTACACTTCTTCCCTTAACTTCTGTGTTCTATCTAAAATCTTCTTTAAGGATTCTGTAGTTGTAAACTTCTCTTCTTCTGTTAAATCTTCTGTTACTATATCAACTACTGCTCTAATATCTTTGCGAATTTTTGGTATAAGCTCCTTAGCTTTTTCTGTCAAATATAAGTTATATGCTCTTCCATCTTTTTCATCTTGTTTCTTATATACAAATTCTAACTCAATAAGTTTTGTAATGGTTCTAGCTGACATTGCCTTATCATTTCCTATTTCTTTACTTAATTTATTTTGAGTAATCCCCTCATTTTTTTCTAAATTAAATATATATGGAAGTGATCCACTACTTAAATTGTAATTTTTCAAGACTTTATCTAAAAAGATTTGTGTATTTCTAAAAATCTTACTATTTAGCGCTATAAAATGAATAGATTCTTTTTCCACCTTTTCTCCTCCTATTAGTTGACTAATCAACTATATTATATTCATTTAAGGTTGACTAGTCAACCTTTTCTTGATAACTTTAAAACTTCTTTATTTCTTAAATTACCCAGTTTTCTTAAGTTAAATAATTGTCTGTAAAATAGAAAGAGGCTATCTATAAAATCTAGATAACCTCAAATCTATTACTTAATAATTTTAAATTCATATCCTTGTTTCTTTAAATATTCAATTATACCTGGCAAAGCTTTTGCCGTTTCTTCTTTTCCATATGTATCATGCATTAAAATTACAGCTTTTTCTCTATTTCCTATAGTTTTTATAGCTTCCTCTGTTAATGCAGCTGCATTTTTGTGTCCAGCTTCTGCATCACCGGATAATGCATTCCAATCTATTTGATGCCAATCTTTATCGTGTAATGCTTTATCAACAGCATCTGCTCCTTGAGGATCTTTTTTAGCCCAAGTTATTTGTCCACCTGGAAAACGAATAGCTCTAGTTGAAAAATCCTGACCTAAAACATTTTTTAATGTTTTATCTGTCTTTTCAAAATCAGACATACAATTTTCTAAGTTTATTTTTCCATTTGGAAACAAATAATTATAATCATGTGAATAAGAATGTATTCCAATTGAATTTCCTTCTGCTATTTCTCTCTTCACTAAGTTTTTACTTACATCATTTTTATCTACATATTTTCCTATAAGAAAAAATGTTGCATTTACATTTTCAGATTTAAGTATGTCTAATATTTGAGGCGTAACTGTTTCTGATGGGCCGTCATCAAAGGTTAAATATGCAACCTTTTTGCCATCAGCTCCAGTGGGCTTTTGCCCTTTAACTTGTTGCTCTATATACTTTTCTAAGTATGCAGCATTTTCAACATTAGTATCACTTTCTTTATCTACAGAGCTATTAGTTTCCTCTTTATCTTGAGTATTTTCTTTAGAATCTTTATTTTGTTCCGAATCAATAGCTTGGACTGTTTTCACATTTAAAGAGAATTTATGAGCTGCAAATGCACTCACTAAAATCAGAACTAATATAACTGAAAGAAATAATATAACTCTTTTCATTTTCTTTGCATCTTTCCTTTTATCTTTATTGTTACTATGGTTTAATCTCATTATTCTACCTCGTATTTATTTCAATTTACTAAAAGAAAACTTTGGTTGTATTTCCTATTACATTTGATGCTTAAATTGACTATTATATAGATCTGTATAAATTCCACCTTTGTTTACAAGCTCATCATGATTTCCTCTTTCTTCAATTCTACCATTTTTCATAACAAGTATTACATCTGCATCTCGAATAGTTGAAAGTCTATGAGCTATAACAAAACTTGTACGTCCCTTCATCATAGAAAGGAAAGCATTTTGTATTTTTAGTTCAGTTCTTGTATCGACATTACTTGTTGCTTCATCTAATATAAGCATTGGCGGGTCTATGAGCATTACTCTAGCTATAGTTAAAAGCTGCTTTTGACCTTCTGAAAGATTTCCTCCAGATTCTGTTATCATAGTATCATAACCATCTGGAAGTCTTTTTATAAAACTATGTATAAAGGCTGCTTTAGCTGCATTTTCAACTTCTTCTAAAGACGCATTTGGTTTACCATAGGCTATATTATCTCTTATAGTCCCTTCAAATAGCCAAGTATCTTGAAGCACCATACCAAACTGACTTCTAAGATTATTTCTTGTTAAGTCATTAACACTCTTACCATCTACAGTAATTCTACCTTTGTCCAAATCATAAAATCTCATAAGCAAGTTTACCATTGTGGTTTTACCCGCTCCAGTTGGTCCTACGATTGCTATTGTACTTCCTTTTTTTATATCTACACTAAAATCCTCTATAAGTGATACTTTTTTATCATAAGAAAATGACACATTTTCAAATTTTACATTTCCTTCGCAACTTTCTATTTTTTCAGCATTATCAGAATCTGCTTTTTCAGGCACTTCATCTATAATAGAAAATATTCTTTCACAAGATGCAATAGCTGCTTGAAGCTGAGTAGCTACACTTGTAATATTGTTTATAGGTTGTGAAAATTGAGTTGAATAAGTTAAAAAACTTGAAATAACACCAACACTTAATCCACTTAAGACTGAAAGTATTCCCCCAACAAGACCAACTAAAATATATGTGATATTATTTACAAATCTTGTTGCTGGATTTGTAAGGGATGAATAAAATTGCGCAAGTTGACCACACTTATAAAGTCTTGCATTGATTCCAGAAAAATTTTCTTCTGCTCTTTCTTCATAGCCAAATAGTCTTACTACCTTTTGATTTCCTACTATTTCTTCTATATAGCCATTTAATTCTCCCAAAGTTTTTTGCTGTTCTTTAAACATTTTGTTTGATCTCTTAGTAATAAAAGAAGCTATAAGAAAACATAATGGTGTCATTAATACTATGACTATAGTTAATTTAAAACTTAAGCTTAACATTAAAACAAGTGAACTTATTATTGTTATAATACCTGGATAAAATTGCGTAATTCCTTGAAATAAACCATCTGAAACATTATCCATGTCATTTGTTAGCCTACTTATAATATCCCCATGTGGATTTTTATCAAAATACTTTAATGGAAGAATACTTATCTTACCTAATGCCTCATTTCTAAGATCCTTTACTGTGTTATACGCTACAATGTTAGCAACTATAGTAAATAACCATGTAAATAGTGCACTTATAACATAAATCACACCAAGGGTTATAATTGTTCTTATTAATCCATCAAAATCTACTTCACCTTTAGTTACTATATGATCAATAGCTTTTCCAACTATCAATGGCATAAATGTAATAAGTACATTACTTATTAAAGCAAATATCAATGATGCAAACATGTATCCTTTATATTTTGAAACATAACCAATCAATCTAGAAAATGTACTTTTCTTCATTTACATAGCCTCCTTTGTAATTTGAGAACTACATATCTCTTTATATACGTCTGACTCTTTAAGCAATTCTTCATGAGTTCCAACACCTGCTAAATTTCCATCGTCTAGAACTATTATTAAATCAGCATCTTTTATTGTACTGATTCTTTGAGTAACCATAATTACAGTCATGTCTTCTGTATTTTCTCTAAGTGCTTTTCTAAGTGCCGCATCAGTTGCATAATCTAATGCACTTAAACTGTCATCCATTATTAATATTTCAGGCTTCTTTACTAAAGCTCTTGCTATAGTAACTCTTTGTTTTTGTCCACCAGAAAAATTAACTCCTCCTTGGGAAATGTGTGTTTCATACTTCTCAGGCATTTTCTCCACAAAATCTGCAGCCATCCCAATTTCAGCAGCTTTTTTAACTTCACTCATATCTGCTGTTTCATTTCCCCATCTTATATTTTCTGCTACTGTTCCTGAAAATAAAATTGCTTTTTGTGGAACTAGGCCTACATTTTCATCTAGTTCTTTTTTGTAGTAATCTCTTACGTTAACTCCATTAATTAAAATACTACCTTTAGTTGTATCATATAACCTTGGAATCAAATTAACTAAAGTAGTTTTTCCAGATCCTGTACCACCTATTATTCCAACCGTTTGACCTCTTTTTATTTCAAAAGAAATATTACTTATAGCATCTTCTTTAGATCCTTTATAGGCAAAAGATACATTGTCAAATTTAAGTACTGGAATAGCTTCATCAGTAACTTTATTAAATTCACTGCTTCCTTGATATTTAATACTTGAATCAGTATTAAATATTTCATTTACACGTGCTGCACTAGCTGCTGCTTTAGTAAAGGTAACTATAAGATTTGCCAATACTATAAGTGCAGATAAAACCATGTTTATGTAATTTATATAAGCTATAACTTTTCCTGTTGTCATTCCACCTATGTTTACCCTTATTCCTCCAAACCAAATTACAGCCATAAGTGCAAAATTCATTATTATACTTGTAACTGGATTCATAAGGGCAGATATTTTCCCTACTTTAATTGCAGTACTTGCAAGCTCTTCATTTGATTCTTTAAATCTAACTTTTTCACCTTCAACTCTAGAGAAAGCTCTTATAACCCTTACTCCAGATAAATTTTCTCTTAATATAAGAGCTAGCTTATCTAGTTTCTTTTGAACTACTTTATATAGTGGAAGAGACTTATTCATAATAAGATATATTGCAAAAGCAAAGAATGGTATTGATAAATACATTATTAATGATAATTTAATATCAAGATACATTGCCATTACTATTCCACCAATACAAAGAAAAGGAACTCTTATAGCAAGTCTTATAACCATAGCTAGTCCAAGTTGAAGTTGATTAACATCATTTGTAACACGATTAATAAGTGATGGTGTTCCAAAAGCATCAATTTCATTGTAGGAAAAAGTTCCTATCTTTTTAAACATCTCATTTCTAAGAATTGTTCCAAAGCCTTGTGATGCAAAGGAAGAGAAATATTGACATGTAAAAGAAGACAGTACTCCTAAGATTGCCATCAAAAGCATTATTAATCCTATCTCAAATATGTAGTTAATATTTTTTGTTCCTATACCTTTATCAGTTATAAGAATCATTATTGTAGGTATAGATATTTCAAAAACCGCCTCAAGCAGTTTAAATATTGGTCCTAAAATAACTTGCTTTTTATAAGGTTTTACGAATTTCAATAAATTATTCAAGGGTTTTCCTCCATTCTTTAATATATTCTTGAATATTTTTCAACTTTCCTTTATCATTATATCAAAAAGATATCCATATAAAAAATACATAATATATATGTGTATCATACAATTTATATATATATCGCAAAAAGAATCATTCAAGATATAGATATCCAAATTAATAATTCAACTTATAAATGTATTATTGAGAAATTATAATCGTAACACTACACTAGAAATAAGATACATTTTTCTGGAAGCAGGCATGTGAAATTGAGCTGATGATGGTTGTTAAGCAGATAAGTGAAAGTCCAAATCTATGATTTGGTTTCTTTAACTTAGTTAACTCATTCATGAGTTAACCTCCTTTAAAAAACTGATTTGGTGTGAATCGCTTACTCAGCGAAC
>NZ_JAKJJY010000049.1:0-6497 GCF_022320955.1 Clostridium sp. YIM B02555
TTAAGGTCTATAGCGCCGATGGTACTGCATGGGAGACTGTGTGGCAGAGTAGGACGTTGCGAGGTAAGATAAACCGATAGTTATTATAACTATCGGTTTTTTTTGAATTAAATTAACAAGAATGATATTTGGATTTTACAGTTCTATAATTAATCTTTAACAAATGAAGGCTATAATTAGAATGAGAAAATAATCAAAGGCTATTCTGATTTCTTAAAAAGTTCTATCAGAAGATGTTGTAGTAAAAAGTATAATATTAAAGCATCTTAAATAGAAGAGTACATAGAAAATAACCAAAAAATAAGGAGGCAAATGAATGGGAATTTTAATTAGTACTAATCTATATAATACGAAAGAATTTGAAAAACTGTTTGAATTGCTAGAGATAACAGAGAATCCAGATGTTGGAGTCGAAATCTTCCCAATTTGGAATGATGCAGAATTTGAAAATAAGTTAAAGGAAAATATTAATAAGCTTAAAAGCAGAAGTATATCCTTCCATGGTCCATATTATAATTCTGAACATTCCGCAAAAAAAGGAACTTCAGCTTATGAACGTACTATGGAGTATATGAAAAAAACTTTAGAATATGCGCAAATGCTAGATAGTAACTATATTATTTATCATCATAATAATAGAAAAGTATCATTTAAAGAAAAATTAGAGATGATAAAAAATTCAAATGAAAATTTAATGGAGATAAACAATATAGCTAAGAAGTACAATCAAGAAATAGTAGTAGAGAATTGTGGTGTGGTTAGCAATGATAATATGTTGCTTAATGAGAATGAATTTATTGAGTTATGTAGATTTATTCCCAATAATATAGTACTAGATATAGGTCATGCTAATTGTAATGGTTGGAATTTAGAAAAAGTAATTAAAAAGCTTAAATTTAAAATAGTAGCTTATCATGTTCATAATAATTATGGGTGGATAGATGAGCATAATAGGATTTATGATGGAAATATAGATTTTGAAAAATTCATAAAAATATATAAAAGATCAACTCCAGATACGGACTTGGTTATTGAGTATTGTAGAAACTTAAATAATGATTTGCAAGGTATTACAAAGGATATTAAACAATTAGGAGAATTGCTATTAGTAGAACCAATTGCAAATTAGAGATTATTATACTCGTAATAAGTAAAATTAGTAAATGTTTTTTTACTTAAGACTTATTGATGATATGAATAAAAAATTAAGAAATTAGAATTAAAAGCTATTCATATGAGAATGGCTTTTTTTAATTTGACAAGGATAATTGAAAAAGATAAAATATTTGTTAAGACAAGTATTTTATTGGAGGAAATGTAAATATGAATAAATTTGATAATTCATTAGGATATTTGCTAGGGATTGCTGCAGCAATAAATAAGAACGAATTATATTCTGTGCTGGCTCCATATGATATTACTCCAGAGCAATTTACTTTGCTTACAAAACTTGATATAAATCCATCAAAAGGGAAAACTCAAAGACAATTGGCACATGAATCTTATAAAGATGAAGCAAATATAACTAGAATATTAAAAAAATTAGAATTAAAAGGTTACGTTCAAAAAATTGTAGATAGTAAAGATAAAAGGAATAATTTTGTTTTTCTTACAGAGGGAGGACAGAATTTGCTTAATCTCTTACAGCCATTAATAATTGATTATAGGAAACAAATGCTTAAAAATCTTTCAGAAGAAGAAATTTTAACAATGAAGAAAATGTTAAAAAGGATTATAGAAGATTGATACTTTTAGAAAATTAAATCTTTTAGTATTTAGTCATTGTCTGTATGTGTTTATTAATAATTACTTGTCTTGACAAGCAATATAAAAATTTAATTTTTTATTTTTAGTAATAATATTTATTAAATTAAAAAATTAGGAGGTGTTCACATGAATAGAATTAAAAGTTTTAGAGGTTATATAGAAAAGTTGGAGGAACTTGGAGAGCTTAAAGAAATCAATGAAGAAGTTGATTGGAATTTAGAAATGGGAGCAATAATTCGTTGGTGCAATGAAAAAGGCGCACCTGCACCGCTTTTTAATAAAATAAAAGATATTAAGGAAGGTTTTCGCGCTATAGGAGCTCCAGCTGGAGTAAGTAGACAAAAAGATTTATATTTGTCACGGTATGCAATTTCTATAGGAATGAAACCAAATTCAACAGGTAAAGAAATTTTAGAAGAGCTAGTTGAAGGATATAGCAAAAATCCAGTTCCTCCTATAATAGTTTCTAACGGACCTTGTAAGGAAAATATTTTATTAGGTGAAGATGTTGACTTATTTAAACTTCCAGTGCCATATGCTCATGATGGCGATGGGGGGAGATATATTAATACGTGGGGAACAATTATGGTTCAATCTCCAGATAAGAAGTGGACTAACTGGTCAATAGCTCGTATTATGATTAAAGATAAAAGAACTATGGTAGGTATGGTTGCTGGTGGACAACATATAGGTAAGGTTAGAAAGATGTGGGCAGACCTTGGGAAGGATACACCATTTGCAATTGCATTTGGAACTGAACCAATGATCCCACTTGTTGCAGGATCAACCTTGGTTTCAGAGGGAAATAATGAAGCAGATTATATAAGTGGTTATTATGGGGAACCTATTGAACTTATCAAGGCAGAAACTAATGATATTCTTGTACCAGCTAATTCAGAGATAATTTTAGAAGGAACCTTGTCATCAAGTGAAACTGAGATGGAAGGACCAATGGGAGAGTATTCTGGTTATCTAATTAAAAACTCAAAGTCAGAAAAACCTATATATAATGTGACAGCTATGACATATAGGAATAAACCAATTTATCCTATAGTTGTAGCTGGAGCACCAATTGATGATGATCATCCAGTAATGGGAATTGGAGCATGTGCTGAAATATTAAATAGCTTAAGAAAGCATAAAATTCCAGTAACAATGGTATGGATGCCTTTTGAAGCTGCTTGTACTTGGCTTGTTATTACAATGCCTAAGAAGTGGAAAGAAATATTGAAGTGCAACACTAAGGAGCTTATGAAGAAAATTGGAGATGCCATATATGCCTGTAAAGGAAGTTTTCTTTCGCCTAAAATTATTGTTGTAAATGATGATATTGATCCAACTGATATAAATCAAGTTATATGGGCATTTGGAACTCGTAATCATCAATCAAAAGAGATATATTTTAGACCAGATAGTAGAGTAATAGGTTTAATTCCATATTTGGATTCAGAAGAAAAGAAAGTATTTAAAACAACAGCATGCATTTTTAATTGCTTATGGCCTGAAGATTTGGAATATGCTGATTATCACATTACAAGTTCATATAAAGGTGCATTTCCAAAAGAAGTTCAAGAAAATGCACTAGATAAATTAATAAAAGCAGGATTTCTAGAGTGATTTTAAATAAAGCTGTAGAAGTAAAGCCATATATAATTAAGAAGGTGGTTATATAAATGAAAGAAAATGAAATTCTTCCTAATATTTCTGTAGAAAGTCATTTTGTAGGAAAAGATGCTATTTTTATAGTAACTGGTGGTTTGGCTCATATAGGAGCTGTAGCAACTGCTTATTTTGATGAAAAGGGTATTACTGTATCCTGCAAACAGTTACCACATCATAAAGAAGGTGAACTGGCTACTCAGATGGCAGAGAAAGCAGCTTCAAAACTTCAAGTTAATGTTACTGTTATTGTAGGTATCCATATTGATAATGCAACTTATGAACAAATCGTTCAGCTTGTAGATATTGCACAAAGAGAATTTGATAAAGAGATTAACATATTAACTGAAAAAAACTAAAAATATAGAATAAATAAAGAAATATTTGTTGAATTAAAAGATACCAATTGTATTGCTTATTGAGTTTAATGTAATAATTTGCTAGAATATGTAGTGGGTATATATAGTTTGAGCGTGAGAATTAGCGTTTTTACTAGAGGATTATTAAGCTAAAATATGAGAAAATTATTGCTACATTAAACTTTTTATGGGAGGGATTTATTTGGTAGATTTTAATTTGGAAATAGACAAGTTATATCCATTTAATGTTAAGGAGATTGAATTAAGCAAGTATAAAATTGATGAGAATATTAAGAAATCTATTATTCTATATAATGTAGCTTTAGGTGAAATGAAGAAAGGTAATTTTGATCAGGTTATAAGTGATTTAGAAAAAGCTATATCCTATAATAAAGAATTTACAGAGGCTATTAAACTTATGGGCTTATGTTATGTGTGTATGAATGAATATAAAAAAGCAGAAAAACTTTTTAAAAGCCTTAATAAATATGCAGTTTATAATGATTTGGTTAAGGAATATTTACAAAGTTTGTCATCTAAAAAATCAATATATAAAACTTCAACTGTTACAGAAACTGTTGAAGATATGTATAATGTCAGAAGTGATAAAGGTAATGGTTCAGGTAAAAAAATGGCTATAAGTTTGGCAGTTATTATGGTTATTGCCGTGGGAGCAGGGATAAGTTATTTACATCCTGAAATTATGCAAGGAATGTTAACAAAATTTAAGGACGTAAGTCAAAGTGAACAGAATAAATCTGAAACTAAAAATAATGATACTGTTGTATCTAAGGAACAAACAAGTACAAATTCAATTAATGATAAAGTTTTAGTAGAAAAAAAAGCTGATGATAATGTAAAGACTGAAATTAGTCCAAAGAATATAGCTAATGCAAACTTGCAAGAGGATGCATATAAGAATGAAACTTTAAATATGCTAAATGATGCTGAAAAAGCTTTAAACTCTGAAAATTATGAGAAAGCTGCAGGAATTTTAGTTGATATGAAAAGTAGAAATCTTGATGATGATACAAAATCTAAGTTTAGTCAGTTAAGGCAAAACTTAAGTCCAAATCCTATGTGGAAAATATATAATGATGGAAACAGTTTATACAAACAAAATAAATATACGGAAGCACTTCCTAAATTACTAATTTCGTATGAATTTGTTCCAGATAAAAAATTACTGCCATGGATTACTTATGAAATTGGAATGTGTTATAAAGGCATGAATGATTATGCTAATGCACGTGCATATTTAAATAAAGTTAAGGAAGATTATCCAAAATCAGAATATGTTTACTATGCAAAGGTTAATATAAGTGAGATAGGTAACTAGAAATAAAATGATATTATATAGTTCAGAAGAAGTATCAAAGTATGCAATGGACTTAGAACATGTTGCAAAAAATTTAAATGAAGAAATAAATAAGTTTAAAATTTAGTTATATAATTTATTAAAAAGCAGAAACTCTAATTTAAATTGAAATTAGAGTTTCTGCTTTTTATATGTATAATTATCAATGTTCAATTGTCCATTATCAAAATAGGAAATCCTTTCGAGATTTTTTATTCTCGAGGAATTTATAATGCAGTAAAATCTGTGGATAATATATGAAAAGGCTATTTAAGTGAGTTGTGTATAAGAAAAGAATAAAAAACAAATCATATTGGACTGTGATTTTTTTATTTTCAGATGTTCAATAGTGATTAGAAGTTATGCATCCAAAAATAAGCTTAAGAAGTTCTTACCAGCTGAAGAAAGATAACCAGTTTTAGGCCATATGATGGCTATTTGTGTTGATAGCTCTTCTGATATAATTTCTTTAACAATTATATCAGAAGAGCCTATTAATTTTATTGCAGATTTAGGGACAATAGCCACTCCAAGTCCAGAATTTGCCCAAAGCAATGAGGTTCTTGCATCATCATTCTTACAATATACCGTTGGTTGAAAATTATAGTTCTCGCACGCTTTGGATATTAAGTCTTCAAATCTTCTATAAAATATTAGCGGTTTATTTTTTAATTCCGATATTTCGATAGTATTTTTATCAGTCCAGCACAAATCTTTTAACATGGCGGCAACCATAGGTTCCTTTTGCAATAAAATTGAGTTCAAACCAAAATTATTAAAGGGGGTTCTTACAATTGCAATTTCGATTACTCCATTGGTCAAAGCTTCCAATAATTCAAATGTATTTCCTTCATGAATTTCAAAATTTATATATGGATATTTATCATGAAAGGTACTAAGTCTATTATCTAAAAGCGATGCACCAGAGGAGGATACAGTGCCAATAGATAAAGTACCATGAGTTCCTTGGACAAAATCTCTTAATTCATCTTCAGCTGATTTTGTTAAAGATAGTATTTGTTTAGCTCGTTTGTATAGTAAATGGCCTGCATCAGTTAATTTAATATTTCGGCTCCCTCTTTCAACTAGTTTTACTCCTAATTCATCCTCGAGACATTTCAATTGATAGCTTAAAGGAGGTTGTGCTATATGTAGTTTTTTAGCAGCACCTGTTATCTGACCTTCTTCAGCAATTGTGTAGAAATATTTTAATTGTTTAATATCCATTCCTTAACCTCCTAATATATTGCAATTATCAATGAAGGTTGATTTCCAAATCGAAAATTAGACTTATGCAACAATTACCAAAATCAGATACATTTATCTTCCACAGGACTAGTGAAATTTTCGCTGGA